>JAGGYM010000058.1 GCA_021162545.1 Dehalococcoidia bacterium
GATCTGGAGTGGCTCTATGACAGGCTCAAGAAGAAGGAGAAACTGCCCAGCACCGCTTTTGCTTCGCCATGGGAGACGTTACGGGTTTACCAGGAAGTAGCTCGCCACTGTCAGTCGATTCTTTATATTTTTATGTCCTCATCCCTTACCAGGGGCTACCAGGCGGCTTTAGAGGCCAGGGAGATGGCCAGGGAAAGCCTGCCAGGAGTGAGAATAGAAGTTGTTGATTCCCGTACGGTTGAGGCAGGAGAAACTCCTATCGTTATCGAGGCAGCCAGGGCAGCAAAGGAAGGCAAGGATCTCGACAATATCCTCGGCCTGGTTCAGGATAGAGTAGCGAAGGTGATCAATCTGCAGGCATTCGATACCCTCTTCTACAGGGACAAGATGGGCAGGATATTTAAGGCTAAACCCTGGGCCGATTCCGAGGCATCATGCCGCTTTAAGGCACTTCTTGAGATCGATGCCTCTACTAACGGGGTAACCAGGCCGGTAACGAGGGCCAGGACCAAGAATCAGCTGCTGAGGAAGATGGTCGATATAGTTGTCGAGAGGGCCGGAGATAAAGGGATTCATGTTGCCATAGTTCACGCTAACGTCCTTGAGCAGGCAGAGGCACTCAGGGAAATGCTTCTCTCGCGCTGCCAGTGCGATGAGCTTTGCGTCAGCGAGGCTTCCCCGGTAACGGCTGTTCAGACTGGAGGCGGCTTGCTTTCGCTGGGATTCTATGGCAATGGTATCAGGCGGTGATAGTCCAGAATAGTTCCGGGCCAGCAGGTAGGCCAACATTGAGAAAGGAAGGTTAAAACAATGAAAATGGTGCTAAAGAAAGGAATCGTTTTGCTGCTGGCGGCAGTTTTCGCCCTTGGTGGGCTTGTTTCCTGTGCCAGCTATGGGCAGGCAGAGTCATATAAGATAGGCGTCATTGCCTCACAGACGGGAGCCTACAGCGGGCTGGGAATGCAGTCGCTCGAAGGGATGGACATAATCGTCGATAAGATCAACCTGGCAGGTGGCATAAATGGTATCCCTGTTGAGCTTGTGGTCTATGATGATAAGAGCAGCTCTGTCGAGGCGGCACGCATAGCCAAGAAGCTAGTAGATATAGATAAGGTTCACGCTCTCGCCAGTGGCACGGCAACGGCTATGTCTCGCAGCCTGGTCCCGGTGGCCAATGAAGAGCAAGTGCCCATGGTGATGCTTTCGGGCACCTCCTCTTTCGATGATGAGTTAGGGGCATGGTGTTTCAGGCCTTTTGGCAGCGAGGATGACTATATCGTGCTGTTGCTCAACTATTTGAGCAAAGAGGTGGGAGTTACCAAACTGGCTGTATTACTGGAGAACAGCGGCTATGGTCAGGGAGGAGATATATTTCTGCCCCAGCGAGTCTCTGATTATGGCATAGAGATTGTGGAGAAGCAGTACTTCAATCCCGACAGTATCGATTTGACGCCTCAACTGACAAATATAAAGACCTCTGATGCCGAGGCGATATTCATCTGGGGCACGGGCCCTGCGGGTGCCTTTGCAGTCAAGCAGGCGAGGGATTTGGATATAGCACTTCCTATAGTAGCAACATCTCCTCAGGGTTCTCCTGATGACGTTAAAGCCTTTGGGAAGTACTATGAGATGGAGCCCTCCCTTGTCATCCTTGCTTCCAAGATCGACATCTGGGAGCAATTGCCTGATAGCGATTCCGACAAGGCTATGTGCCAGGAGTTCGAAAGTTTGTGTGCCGAGAGAGGACATCCGGCAACTATGTGGAACATTGTCGGTGCCCAAATCATCATGCTGATCGAGGATGGCTTGAGAAGGGGGCAGCCCGATCTGGCAAACGTGCAGGAAGCCAGGAGCCAGCTCAAGGATGCCATAGAAAGCACTGGCAACCTCAGCCTCTTTATGGCGAACTACACCATGTCTCCCACGGACCACTGCGGCAACGTGCTACCGAAGGACATGCTGGTTACCTTTAAGGATGGAAAGAAGGTTCTCGTGTCCTGATGCGCCCGATTAGCCATACCCCATATCAGAAGCTGCAATAGCATCCCGGTGTGATAGGGGCGCTGCCCCATACCGTTGAAACCAGAATCCAGAAGGCTTGTGCCCAGACGCCCTGTCACTTCCCTGAATATGTGCACCTCATCATCCTCTCCCATGAAGTCTGCCAGGGATAGCGTGGTCGAGTGGCCTCAACAATCGATATAATTTATAATTGCAAATCCTGAGGAGGCAGCGAGATGACTCCAATCAGCAAGGAAATACGTGAGAAAGGTAGAAATTGATGGCAGATAGCATTTCAACACAGCAGGTTCAGCAGGCACTGAAAGAGGTCAGGCATCCCGAAATCAACAATACGCTCTCCAATCTGGGCATGCTTGGAGACGTCAGTATCACAGGTAACAGAGTTACGGTTACCCTGATGCTTCCCGTCCTGGAGATACCTGCCCAGGTCAGGGACCATCTGACAAATACCCTGAGCCAAGCACTGGTTGCTCTGAACGCAGACCTGCAAGCAGAGTTCAACCTGGTGGAGATGGGGCAGGAGAAACGCGCCAAATTCCTCGCCATGGCCCGCGAGGGTTGGTTAGGCTAGGATAAGGACAACTCAACCGGTTGGGAGGAACCCCTCAAACGGCCTTTTTGCCAGGCCCAGCGTGATGATTACTCCAAGGAGCCTCTTTGAGCTTTACTCCTGGCTTTCCGGCAGTTGTGGCTGGGGAGAGCCAGACGTGAACTCATCTTTGCCCAGTGACACGAAGATAATGGCCAGTATTCCCAGGACGAGATAGGGCACCAGGGCACAGATGGCTCCCGCCAGCGCCAGCCCCCACAACCTTCGCTTCAGCGAATAGATGCCGCCTACTATGGATACCGCACCCAGCACGATTATGGGTATGGCCGCGACGGTAAGAATTGACATAATACTAGAACCAACCATGGGTGGAATTTGCAGCGATGGGTCAGAAAAGATACAGGCGAATGTTCCTCCCATTACAAGAAGCAATATGCCGGCGATAACGACCAGAGATCCCGCAATGATGCTCAATATCCCCGCGGTAGTTGGTTTCCAGGTCTTGTTTTCCATTTGCCACCTCCCTATTCTATCTTTGTCGTCATCATTGTAACATTTGCTGGCAGATGAGCAAATGCTTTTATCCACGTCCACATTCATTTTATGCCCTCTCGCCATAGCGGACACTTTTCGTCATCGCGCGCGAAGCGGAGCAATTTCAGGCGGACGATTGACAACCAATGGGCAAGGTTGCTAGTGTTTCCCCAAGGATATCTCTACCAGGGGAGGAAGCAATCACAGCAAAGCGCGATTGAAAGAGTGGTTGAAAGAAGAATGGGTACGGTGAATAACGAGAAAGTTCTCTATCGCGAAGTTCAGCACTTCCGCCAGGCGTGGTTGTGGGCTTTCCTGATCGCCATTTTGCTCATGGCTGTATATTCCATAGTTCAGCAAATGGCCTGGGGCAGGCCATTTGGCAGCAATCCCGCACCGAATGTTATCCTGATGGTGATAGTAGCCATTTTTGGCGTTGCTTTCCCCACTTTTTTCTACCTGATGAACCTGACCACGGAAGTTCACGGCGATGGCCTCTACTTTCGCTTCTTCCCTTTCCACCGTTCCTTTCGCGTAATCCCATGGAGAAATTTGAAAGAATGTGGAGTGCGGAATTACAGCGCTCTCAGAGATTACGGTGGCTGGGGCATCCGGTATGGCAGGGAAGGCAAGGCCTATAACGTCAGTGGCAATCGCGGAGTGCAACTAAGACTAACCAACGGCGACATGATTTTGATCGGTTCTCAGCGGCCGGAAGAACTCTTTGAAGCCATTGATCTGGCCATTTCACACGGCAGCAGATAAAGACATCGTCATGGTGAAGATTGTTGTCGGTGAGCTTTTGGATATGCTGTATACTGTTTAACGCTGTGGTGAAAGGACACATTCCAGGACGATGACAGGAAAGCTGCTTACCTGCGGCAACATCCGTCCAGAAGAGAGCTAACCTCCTGAAAGGAAATTTCACGCACCTGTCCTTCCCTCAGTACACCTATTTTGAATGTTCCCATGCGAACCCGCTTCAGCGCCAGCACGGAATGCCCCAGACTGTCGAACATGCGGCGCACCTGTCGCTTCCTGCCCTCGCGTATCGTCAAGCTGTAATTGAAAGGTGGCGATGCATTTACTTCCTTTACCACGGCGGAACTGGTGATGCCATCTTCCAGGAGAATGCCCCCTCTAAGTTTCTCTTTCTCCTTTGGCTTAAGTCTGCCCTCGATGGATATGAGATATTCCTTCTCGTGATTGAATTTGGGATGCGTAAGCCGGTAGGTTAGCCTGCCATCGTTGGTGAGAAGCAGCAAGCCAGTACTATCCCTGTCCAGTCGTCCCACGGGGTGCAGTCTCAGGTCTCGATATTTTGAAGGCAATATGTCCATGACCGTTTCGCGGCCACGGTCGTCTCTCGTCGTGGAAATGACGCCTGCAGGTTTGTTGAGCATCAGGTAAACAGGAGCTTCGGCTTTCAGCTTGACCTGCTCATCCCCTATAGTGACGGTGTCCCCTTCCACATCCACAGGGTGCAAAAGGTCCTCTACTGTCTCACCATTCACCCGTACATTGCCCTGCATTATGGCGCAGGCCACTCGTCGCCGGGAGCCTGCCCCACAGCTTAGCAGCACCCTGAGCAGCGTCATTGGTTTCTCTTCACTCCGTTTCATTTCTTTCCCGGGTTTCTTTCCCTTCGATTCTCCAGACACATCAGCGGTTTTATTCTGTATCGCGGTGGTCGCTGGATTTAGATTTGCTCTGGTTTTCTCCGTCTAATCTTAGCTGCCCCGGCAAATTCTGTCACCTGCCACCACGGCACGGCCAGACAGGGTCACCGGCGAGAACACTCCAGCGCTGTGCTTATAGAGCATTGGGCTTCTTCGTCACCCTGGCGGGGGTAAGCATCGCCCTGCATTTTGTCTTTCTCCTGCCGGGAAAGTTCCTTCAAACCGTTGTCTTTGAAGGATTTCTCTTGAGACTCCTGGGAGGCGCGCTCGGTTTCTTCCAGGCAGCTATAGGGCTGGTGGTGGTTGCCCTCCTGGTTTATGCCTACCCCATTACGGAGTGGCTGAAACAAGCGGTGGTAAATTAGAGCTTCTTCCGGTGACAGGGGCAGCATATCCGGAGTTTATGGTTTTGCCGGGGCTACTCCTTCCGTTCCAGCTTTATGGTTACCGCGTTGGCAGCGTCAGGGCAGTCGAATTCAGGAAGCCCTCCCTCGCCTGGCCACGTTCCGCCGCATTGCAGCATGATGATATAGGGAAAGATACTGTGGTAGAAATAACCACACAGTCCATCGGCAGTGCGCCCGTGCAGTTCAAAACTGTCTCCCTCCTTATGCCCCATGGCACAATTCCCCCTCGTCCTGGTGATGCTCCCGATTACCCTGCATCCAAAGTTCTCCGCCATTTTGATAGCCCTCCTCTATGATATTCTTCTTCCCATAAGAGCATGGAAATAAGGGTGGTTGCGCATAGACAACGTGGAAAGAGGCAGGCTTCCGCCTGCCTCTTTATTTTCCTGGAAGTGGTAACTGCACCAGCAATTTACCACCTGAGCTATGGAAAGCCTCCATCCTTTTGCTCAGAAAAGATGGATGAAGGTCTCCTGGCAGCTAAGCTTTCCCAATGCGGAATACTTTTGTGCCGCAGACGGCGCAGGTGCCCTGAGTGGCTGGCCTTCCGTTCTTAAGTGTGATTTGCTTGGGGTCTTTGATTTCCACCTTCTTCCTGCACTTCATGCAATAAGCTGTCGCCATGGCATCTCCCTCCTCTTTACAAGATTTCCCTTATTCTTACCACAGGGGAAGCCCTACGTCAATAGCACAAGCCTGGTAAAAGCTTTTTCCTGGCTATTTTTCTGCTATGAGTGTGTCCGAGTAACATCTTAGTCAAAGCTAACCGGGACTGGAAAACAAGCTGCTCCAGCTATGGGGATGGAATTGCTTAGACAAGCTCCCGGGAGCACCGGTGGCAGCCACCTCAAGACGGCGTTTGCCTGATATACAAAGAGACCGAGACGAAATTATCAGCCAGGCGTGCCTGAAACCTGTTTTTCCTGCGCGGATAGCTATGGGGCTTGACAGCCATCTATCGAGAACTTTAACATAGCCACAAGGACTAAAAGAGGAAAACTTAGCATAATTTATTGACATGTTGGTTAATATCGCCTGGATCGCTGGAAGTTATCTTTTCGGTACGATTCCCTTTCTTGCTGCTCTGGCCAGGGCGAGCGGACTGAACCCCTCACAGGAGGAAGACCTGCATATTGCCTTATGGCATAAAGTTGGCAAAGGCAGGGCTTTGCTGGGGGGCGCTGCTGACTTTATCAAGGGAATCATTCCTGTACTCGTTACTTTTAGCTTCGAGCTTCCGGTCATCGTGATTGCTTTTTCTGGCGCGGCTGCCATGGCAGGACAGATGTGGCCGCCTTCGCGCTCCGGCCACGGTGAGAGGGGCAATACCACTGGGGGAGGTGCCGTAATCACCCTGGCGCTGATGTTTCAAGCGTACTTCATTTTTCTTGCTCTCATACCCGCCATTGCCGGTGTTTCTCTGGCTCTGTTTCGCGAAACGGGCCCTTCAAAGTGGCTGCCCGTGGGCGCGCTTATAGGCTTCGCCGTGGCTCCCCTGGCTTCCTGGCTGTCTGGACAACCAGGGCACCTGACTCTGGGCCTTCTCGTCATACTCATTCTCATCGTAGTGCGGCGGGTAACCGCAGAGCTCAGGAGCGACCTCAAAAAGGACAGCGGTACCGGTAGAATATTGCTCAACAGATTTATTTTCGATCAGCCGTTTCTGGAAGGAGAAAAAAAATAGACGCCTCCCTCCGGTTACCCCGGAAAACATCACGGAGATCGTCTTCAATTGACAGGTCACGGGAAAATTGTTATGAGCTTTCCTGAAAGCATCGTTCAAAAAGTCTGGGAAAAGGGAATTATCAATCTTACCAGCAACCCTGATATATGGCGTCAGGATATGTGCGGCGCCTGGATCGTCAGGGATGATTATGGCGATCGGAATTCACCGTACGGCTGGAAGATAACCCGCATAGAACAGAAACCGAAAGCAGGTGGAGATGAAGTTGCTCATCTCCAGCCTCTCCACTGGGGAAACGAAGCCTCTGGTCAGGATGGAATCCTTACCTGCAAAGTAGGGGCATGGGGAATAACGAACGTCCACCGGCGACAGGGCACTCAGACGGATATCGTCCTGCCGCAATGAGGGCATCGGACCCTGTTCCCACGGAACCCCGGCGGCAGCCTCAGTCTGGTACCGCATTCACAGTCTATCGTCCTGTACTTGTTGACCTTCCATAGCGCATCCGAAGTTTCCCGTTTGCGCTGCATCTCACCGGGTTCCTTTTTCCCCGCTGCGGGACTTGCTGCTCGCAGTGAAATCGCTCCCGCCGCGGAGATGGCAGAGCCGGGTATAATTCCTCTCCCGCCTTTCTGGTGAATCTGTTGGTAAGCCCGGTCGTATTCAGAGGGAGAGGCACCTCCCATGGCGCGGAGAATGCGTATCCTTTCCGAGATGGGTGGGTGAGTGCTGGAAAGGTCACTGGCCGCCATGCCTTTTTTGCGGAAGGGATTGACGATGTACATCGGCGCGGTGGCCTTGTTGGCCGATTTCAGCTGACAGGTGGAGGCACCCAGCTTTTCCAGCGCGGATGCCAGTCCATCGGGGTATCTGGTATAGAGGGCGGAAGAGGCATCGGCCAGGTATTCCCTCTTGCGGGAAACGGCAAAGTAAATCAGCTGTGCTGCGATCGGCGCCAGTATCATCAGCAGGAGGGCCACGGCGAGAATTATCAGCTGAGCTGCGCCACCGCCACCCTGAGAGGAAGAAGTTCTCCTCCCTCCGACCATAGCGTTGAAGAACATCACGCGCGAGGCGTACCAGGAGAGGATAACGATGGTTCCCAGGAGTATGCTGCACATGGTCATCAGCAGGACATCGCGGTTCTTGATATGGGCTAATTCGTGGCCGATGACGCCCTGGAGTTCATCGCGATTGAGCTTCTCCAGCAGGCCGGAGGTAACCGCCACCGCAGCCTTGTTGATGTCCCGTCCGGTGGCGAAGGCATTCAATGCCTGATCGTCGATGATGTATATGTCGGGCATCTTCTCCAAACCGGAGGCGATTTTCATCTCCTCAACCACGTTATAGAGGCGGGGATGGTCATCCCTGCTTATTTTCTTTGCCTTTGCCATTCCCAGGAGTATGCTGTCGCCCTGGAAGTAGCCCACCAGATTCAATATGGCCCACACTACCAGGGCAATAATCAGGCCACCCATGCCGTTGCCAAAGAAATAAAGTCCCAGGACATAGCCAATAACGACCAGCAAGAGGGCCATGGCCACCACCAGTATCACCGATTTTCTCTGGTTGGATCCTATCTGTTCCCACATGGCTGAATGGCTCTTGTCCTAGGTGAAACTGACTTTGGGCGTTTCCTTCTCGGCCGCTACCGTAATTTCAAAGAAATCATCGGCCTTGAAACCGGCCATGCCGGCTACCAGGCTGGAGGGAAATACCATGGTCTGGTTATTATATCTCAGCACGGAATCGTTGTAGTACTGACGGGAGAAGCTTATCTTATTCTCCGTCGAGGTGAGCTCTTCCTGCAGAGCCAGGAAATTCTGATTGGCCTTGAGGTCGGGGTAGCTTTCAGCTACGGCGATGAGCTTGCCCAGGGCAGCGCCCAGCTCGCTCTCGGCTCTGGAACGGACGCCCGCTCCCGAGGATGCTACCTGCTGGGCGAGATTGCGCGCCTTGGTTACGGCTTCCAGTGTCTCCCGCTCGTGTTTCATATAGCCCTTGACCGTTTCCATCAGATTGGGAATGAGGTCATGCCGTCGCTTGAGCTGTACGTCTATTTGCGCCCAGGCGTTCTTTACCTGGTTGCGCAACTTGACCAGCGCGTTGTAGAGAGCAACGAAGATAACCGCGAGAATTACTACAATGCCACCAATTATGTAAGCTGCTAACACTAAACACCTCCCTGAGAGTTCGCCTGTAATTTGCTTAAGGGATATTTCTCCAATGTTCTCCCACCTGAACTATTCCTGTGCATGGAACACCTCTCCGAGGAAATTGATGATCTTCTGTGGCTCATTTTGTTCTTTTCCCGGACTCTTCACCAGATGTTTTAGTAACTGCGCCAGCTCCCCACCATCAAACCAGAGCCCATCACCCCTGTCACAAACATCGATGAGCGTTCCAGGTTCCTTGCCCAGAATCGTCTTCTTCATTCTATGTCCACAGATAGGGCAACGGCGCTTCTTCTCCGATGATATCGCTTCAGGGAACTTGATGATTTCCGCAAGGCAAAGGCCGTGTCCTGCTATCTCCAGGGATTGCAGCATCAGCGCCAGCTCCCCTGCATCGAACCACACCCCACCACAGTCAAGGCAGTGATCGAGCTCGATGTCCTTGTACTCAACCACTATCATGTCGCTTTTACAGACAGGGCATATCATCACAATCCATCCTCACAGGTGATTGCCGATAGTTTATGGCCTACTGGGAAGGGGTGTCAAGTAAATTGTTTAACCAGAGAATCTTCCTAAGGAGATGCCTGCTTATCAAGTCCATGAATTGTATATTTCTTGACAGAGTTAAGCTGTTTGGCTAGAATGAAACCCTCGCCAGTTCAGGATGGGGTGGTTGTTCTGGACACCGGGGCAGAAATAAAATAAAAGGAGGATTTTATGCTACGTGGGTGTGGTGTGTGTGGATGGGATAGCAATGCTTGCGGGTAACGAATTATTTCTCAGCTTCTCATTGCCAGTAGAGTATCTGTTATGCAATTTTTAATCTGCTCCAAACCTGCCAGGGACCCTGATTTCCCATCGTTCTCTTCCTTTCCCGTCGCATTCCCCAAATTCCTCAAGTACAGCTAGCTGCGCCTATCCCGGGGCTCATTTTTTGCCGCCGGGAATTTTTTATCATAAATAAAGGAGGTAAGTATGAAACATAAGACAAGTATCAAGGTCTTGATGGTCGTTCTGTGTGCCCTGCTGCTCCCCATGGCCATGATTGGCTGCTCTCCAGCATCGGAACCAACGCCAACGCCAACACAGGCAGGCCCCATCGTCTTTGGCGACATCAGTTGGGACAGCGCTCAGGTGCACAACCGTATCGCCGCTTTTATCCTGGAGAATGGCTATGGCTACGAACCAGATTATATTCCTGGTGATACAGCCCCCCTGTGGATGGGTTTGGAGAAGGGTGACGTTGACGTGATAATGGAATCCTGGACGGAAAACATACTTGAGATTTACAACAAAGCCATCGACTCTGGTGCCGCAGTCGATCTGGGGAGTAACTATCCCGACAGCGGGCAGGGGTGGTTGGTGCCCACCTACATGATTAAAGGCGACGCTGAACGCGGAATAGAGGCTACAGCTCCAGACCTCAAGACCGTTTTCGACCTGCCTCAGTACTGGGAGCTGTTCAAGGACCCGGAGGTACCTACCAAGGGGCGTTTTTTCAACTCCATCCCCGGATGGCAGTGCACCGAGATAAACAGCATCAAACTCAAGACCTATGGCCTGGATGAATCTTTCAATGACTTTCTTACCGGGTCGGGTGCAGCCCTGTCCGGTTCCATGGTCAGCGCCTATGAAAAGGGCGAGCCCTGGGTAGGATACTACTGGGAACCGACCTGGATACTGGGCAAGCTTGACATGACTTATCTGGAAGAACCGCCCTTTGACCAGTCAGAGTGGGATAACAAGACCTATGGCTGTGCCTATAGTCCTGTCCAGGTCAACATCATCGTCAACACCGATTTTGCTGACAGCAATCCTCAGGTGGTGGAATTTCTCAGCAACTATGAGACTACCACCGCTATGGTAAACCAAGTCCTGTCCTATATGCAGGAGAACGAGGCAAGCACGAATGAAGCTGCCATCTGGTTCCTGCAGGAAAACGAAGACCTGTGGACCAAATGGGTATCGCCAGAGGTGGCAGCCAAGGTCAAGGCTGCTCTACCATAGATGCGGGACTGACACTATAGATAAAAGTGCAACATGGTAAAGGTAAACCTCTCCTTGAGAGAGAGTTTCACCATAAGTTTGCGGACATGAGAGACTGTTCGGTGTTATGCCGAACAGTCTCCCTTCTTATCGAGGCGCAGCGGTGGCAGAGGATTCTTTGATGCCCATATATACCTGAAGGCAGGATGAGGCAAGTTCGTATAGAGCCTCGACTGGTCGCTTTGACAGCGATGCGCCAGATTGGCTAAAATGAAAACCTCGTTAGTTCAGGATGGGCTGGTTGTTCCGAACACCGGGGCAGAAATAAAATAAAAGGAGGATTTTATGTGGTATGTGTGTGATGTGTGCGTGTGGTGCAGTTATACTTGCGGGTGACGGGCTATTCCTCAGCCTCCCGTTATCGGTGAAGTATTCGTTATGCAATTTTTAATCTGCTCCAAACCTGTCAGGGCTCCCAATTTCCCATCGCCCGATTCCTTTCCCGTCGCATTCCCCAAGTTCCTCAAATACAACTAGCTGTGCCTGTCCTGGGGCTTGTTTTGACGCCGGGAATTTTTTGTCATAAATAAAGGAGGTAAGTATGAAACGTAAATCAAGTATCAAGACCTTGATGGTCGTTCTGTGTGCCCTGCTGCTCCCCGTGGCCATGATTGGCTGCTCATCAACGCCAGCACCAGAACCGACTCCAACGCCAACGCCGACACCAGCACAGGCAGAAACTATTGTCTTCGATGACGCCGGCTGGGACAGCATCCAGGTGCACAACCGCATCGCCGGATTTATCCTGGAGAATGGTTATGAGGGTTACAAGGCCGAGTACATACCGGGGGAGACCATCATGCTGTTTACAGGTTTGGCTCAGGGAGACATAGATATCTGTATGGAGAGCTGGGAAGAAAACATACAGGAAGTCTATGACAAAGCCCTCGCTGCCGGAGAAATAATCGACCTGGGCAGCAACTTCAAAGACAGCTGGCAAGGATGGCTGGTGCCCACCTACATGATTGAGAACGGTGACCTGCCAGCAGGTATGTCCGTAGAGGATTTATCCGAATACTGGGAGCTATTCAAAGACCCTGAGGACCCAACCAAGGGGCGCTTTCACAGCTGTGTACCCGGATGGGGATGCCAGGAGATAAACACCATCAAACTTAAGAGTTACGGACTGGATGAGTACTATGTTGATTTCCTGTGTGGCTCAGGTGCAGCGCTATCCGGTTCCATGATCAGCGCCTATGAAAAGGGCGAGCCCTGGCTGGGCTACTACTGGGAACCGACCTGGGTCCTGGGCAAAGTTGACATGACTCGCCTGGAAGAGCCTCCTTATAATCAGACGACATGGGAGACCGACAAGACTTGCGCTTATCCTGCCGCCAAGGTTAATATCGTGGTCAATGCTGACTTTGCAGACAGGGCGCCTGATGTGGTGGAATTTCTCAGCAACTATGAAACCCTCACTGCTACGAACAATGCTGTCCTGGCCTATATGCAGGAGAACGAGGCAAGTACCGAGGAGGCTGCCATTTACTTCTTGCAGGAGTATGAGGATGTGTGGACTCAGTGGGTGCCGGCGGATGTAGCCAGCAAGGTCAAGGCTGCTCTGCCCCAGTAATTGCATACGACAGTAAACAGGTAATGTATAGAGGATACTCCTCCCCTGTGGAGAGCAGAGTTATCCCTGTGACTTAGAGAAAGGCTGCACGGCTTTAGCCGTGCAGCCTTTTTTCTTCGTGGAAGATGCTCAATAAATACCTGCACCGTCGCGAATGCAAAAGAGATGCTTGAGTTTACATAATAATTTAATGGTGCCTCAGTAAAGCCGTCTGCGCTGAGGTCACCATGAAAGTCAATGCTACTCCCCTGAGTGAACGGGGTTCAGCTTGCGGGGGGCTACCAGCCACATGAGCACAGCAGCTGCAATGAGGCAGCACAGGAATATGATAAAAGCTATGGCGTAGCTGCCGGTCCTGTCGTAAAGGAATCCCGCCAGCCAGGGGCTGATGGCACCTCCCAGGGCGAAGCCCATGACGATAAATCCCTGGATGGAGCCGAAATGCTTTCCGTGGAACAGGTCCGCCACCACAGCGTAGAAGATGGGCCCTGTGGCGCCGAAACTCAGGCCGCTGCAGATGGCAAAAAGGAAGGGCATCCATGGTTGGGAAGTGTCCTTTATCAGAAACAGCAAAATTGAAGATGCTGCGCCCAGGAGACAGGCCGGTATGAATATCTTTTCCCTTCCCACGCGGTCTGAGAGAGGGCTGCAAAAGGTGCCGGCGACAAAGGCGATGCCAAATGAGCTGTAGATGGTAGCAGCCGTCATGGAGTCGTACCCGGCATCCTTGAAGAAGTAAACCTGGTGCGCTACCGCTATTTGCTGCGCCATGCCCAGGAGAAGGAAAGCCGTCAGGAAAAGCAACCAGAACTGGCGGGTTTTCAGTGCTCGCAGCAGCGTCCATCCTGTCCTGTTCCATGTTTCCTCTCCACTCGCTGTGAACTGAAGTGCGCCATGAGCTTCCCTTTCATCCGCTGCCCGTGGCGCCGCCTCCGGCATGCCATCCGCTAAAAGCCCCTTGTCGCGGGGGCTGCGTCGCATAAAGATGGCGCAGGCGGGTGCGATGATAACGATAACGGCAATTCCTATCATGATGTAGGCGTTCCGCCAGCCGAAGCTGGAAATCAGGAACTGGGAGAGGTAGGCAAATACCATGCTGCCACCGAAGGCGGCTCCCAGGATGCCAAAGGCCAGGCCGCGCTTTTTTACAAACCAGTTGGCTACTATAGAGGTCATGGGATTCCACCCCGTTACGCTCATCCCTATGGCCACCATAATTCCATAGAGAAGGTAAAATTGCCACTGAGTTGTAGCCATGCTGCATAGCATGACGCCTGCCCCCGTGATGACAGCGCCTACTGTCAGAACCACTCTTGGATTAAATTTATCTATCAGGATGCCCACTACCGGTGCGCTCAGTCCATAGACCAGGACGGCCAGGGAGAACATCACCGCCGTGTCTCCTCTTCCCCAGCCGAATTCCTCCACGATGGCAGGATAAAATACCGAAAAGGAATTTCTGACGGCATAGCTGAGAATTATAGCGATGAAGGCCACTACCAGAATGACCCAGCCATAGAAGATGCCCCGTCCGTTGTTCATTTTCTTCTCTCTATTACCCCGCAGCTCCGGTGATGCAGCGAATATCCTACAGGGAAGGAACAACAGCTACCACCGGCGCGAAACCTGCAACCCTTTCCCTTTTTCCCTGGGAAACACAATTGTAGCGCAATCCACCCCATGAGATACAGGTCGCAGCAGGCAAAATTATAGTTTGCTAATTTCTGTAGCCTCTTCCCGCATGTGTAATTTCCGACTCTGGGATATAATTAGGGACGAAACATGCCAGGAAAAGGTTATTCTGATGTAGTGCCATGCGGGTAAATATTCTTTAATTGAAGGTGAACAGGTGATTAAAGCAGTTTTCTTCGACCTCTACCAGACCCTGATACACTATGACCCGCCTCGTGAAGAGCTCGAGCGCAAAGTGCTCAGCGAGTTTGGCATAGAGGTAACCCTGGAGACCATCCGCCACGCGATTTTTGCAGCCGATGAGTTCATGTATCAGGATCTTGCCCGGCTGTCATGGAATAAGCGGTCCGCAGAGGAGAAGGCCGCTCTCTATGGCCGGTACCAGGTCTGCTTGCTCAAGGAGGCAGGTGTGGGCGCATCGCAGCAACTGGTGAAGGAAATTACGCGCAAGATGCAGCAAATCGATTTCAAAAAGGTGTTGTTCGACGACGTCAAGCCCGTCCTGACCCTCCTGAGAGAGAGGGGACTTACTCTGGGCATGATTTCCAACGTGGATAACGATATAACTCCCATGTGCCGGGAGCTCGGTTTGTCCGAACTGCTCCAGATAGTGGTAACCTCGCAGGACGTGGGAGTCGGCAAGCCTCACCCTGAAATATTCCAGGAGGCTCTTAAGCAGGCGGAGGTGCAGGCTGACGAGGCGATTTACGTTGGAGACCAGTATCAGATCGATGTAGAAGGAGCTAATGCGGCCGGCATGAAGGGCGTACTGCTGGACCGCGGTGAAGCGAGAGAAACGGTCCCTTCTCCCAAAATCAAGGGCCTCATCGAGCTGATAAATTTCCTTTGAGGAAGGAGAGACAATGACAGACCTGCGAATTGAGAAACTGGCTGACCTCTTGGTCAACTATTCCACGGCGGTGCGCCCGGGAGACAGGGTATTAATCAATGGAAGTGCGCTGGCTGAGCCACTGCTCAGGGCGGTTTACACCAGGGTTCTTGCGGCGGGAGGGCTTCCCCTGATGCAGATTTCCCTTAATGGAATGGACGAGCTGTTCTTTCGCCATGCTTCGGACGAACAGTTGCAACACGTGCCCGAGCCACTCAAGCTGGCAATGGAAACATACGATGTGCGCATCGCCATCGCTGCGGAGGATAACACCAGAGCACTAACAGGAGTGGACTCTTCCCGCATGGTACTGTACCAGAAAGCGCGCACGGAGTTGATGAAGGCCTTCATGAGGCGCTCAGCCGCGGGTGAACTGCGCTGGACGGTAGCAATTTTTCCCACCAACGCCTATGCACAGGACGCCGAGATGAGCCTGGAAGAGTACGAGGATTTCGTTTATTCCGCCTGTCTGCCTGATATGGAAGACCCCGTGGGCTACTGGCGGCGCTTCTCTTCCTGGCAGCAGAAAATCGTGAACTGGCTCAGTGGAAAGAAGCGCATACACGTCGTCGGTCCCGGGACGGACCTCAGCCTCAACATTGATGGCCGCCTCTTCGTCAACTGCGATGGCCGGTACAATATGCCCGATGGCGAAGTTTTCACCGGGCCTGTGGAGGACAGCGTCGAGGGCCATGTTTACTTCTCGTATCCTGCCGTATACGGGGGAAGGGAGGTGACGGGGGTGCGCCTGTGGTTTGAAGGCGGCTGGGTGGCGAAAGCAAGCGCCGAAAAGAACGAGGACTTCCTGCTCAAGACCATCGACACCGACGAGGGTGCCAGGCGAGTGGGCGAGTTCGCCATCGGCACCAGCGAAGGCATCACGCGCTTCACGAAGCAAATTCTCTTTGACGAGAAGCTAAGCGGCAGTTTTCACCTTGCTCTGGGAGAGGGTTATCCCGAGACGGGCAGCAAGAACGAGTCGGCAATTCACTGGGACATGATTTGCAATCTGCGCGAGGGAGGAGAGATACGGGTGGACGACGAGTTGCTCTACCGCAATGGTAAATTTGTAATTGAGTTCTAAACGCGTTTTTCCCGGAATCAAGCCACAAGCCCTCATGGAACAGACTGACATATAATACAATTACTTTATGCCATTGTATGGAGGAACAGATTCGGGAGAAAACGGCCGGTGCTGCCTCGGAGAATGCGCAGACCAGTACTTTTATGCCATTGGCAAATGATTGCCGCCTGTGTGACACTAACGGCAGGAAGCGGCGTTCGCGCCGCAAGGGAAAGAATTTTTAACTTCAGGAGGTAAACCCGATGAAAAAATATGCACTGGTGCTGCTGGTAGCAGTACTGACCCTTCTCTCCTTTGCCGGATGCACACCGTCATCATCCCCTCAGGTTGCCCTGCAATCTCCGGCAAACGGCAGCTCCGCTTCCTCGCTGACGCCCATACTGGCCTGGAACTGCAACGAGCCGAATGTCTCTTTCCGCATCCAGGTGGCCAGCGACAGCAACTTCCAGAACCTGGTCATCGACCAGTCGGCTCTGCCCAGTCCAAGCTATGCCATACCTCCGAGCAGGCTAAGCAACAACCAGCCCTATTACTGGAAGGTAAATGCCAGCAAGGCGGGCCAGACCAGCGAGTGGACACCCTACTGGTCCTTCAATATCACCTCCTCGGCAGGTGGCACCGCAACAGTAAAGGCCACACTCGACGGCAATCCCTGGTCAGGGAACGTTAACTACACCCTGAGCGGGGCAAAGCAGCAAACCGGCACCTCAGTGGCCCAGAACCTCAGCGGCCTGACCCCGGGAAGCTACACCCTCGGATACAACTCCGGCGGCCCCTCAGGAGCCTCGCTGAAGAACATCACCCCTTCGGCAACCCAGAACCTGCTCGTCAGCAGCGGCATTACTTTCACCCTCAACTTTGTTTCCCAGTCACCCAGCACCGTAGTGGTCCACGCCACCCTCGACGGCAATTCCTGGTCGGGGAAGGTGCACTACAACATAAACGGCCCATACACCGATTCCCTCTCTTCCGTGCCCCAGACCTTCGACAACATGTCCGCGGGAACCTATACCGTGGGCTTCCGCTCCGGCGGCCCCAACGGCGCAACCCTGAGTGAAATCTCGCCGTCATCCAGTCAAACCCTATCCAACGGCGGAATTATTACCTTCACCCTGAACTTCCACTCGCAATCCTCCGGCACCATAAAGGTCAACGCCATGCTGGATGGCAGAAACTGGTCGGGAAACATCAACTACACCGTAAACGGCCCATACGACGATTCCAGCTCCTACGTTCCCGACAGCTTCGGCGGCCTGCCCCGTGGAACCTACAGCGTAAACTACCGCTCCGGCGGCCCCAACGGCGCAACCCTGGCGGGTATCTCCCCATCACCCTCGCAGACCCTGGACACCAACGGCACCATAACCTTCACCTTCAACTTCCAGTCGCAGACCAGCAGCGGCACCATAAGGGTCAACGCCACCCTCGATGGCCGGCAGTGGTCTGGTTACGTCAATTACGTCATACACGGGCCTTATGACGGCTCCGGCTCCAATGTCCCCAACACCCTTGGCAGCGTACCGCCAGGAAATTACTCTCTGAACTACATTTCCGGAGGCCCCCAGGGAGCGGAGCTGGGCAGCATTTCACCTCAACCGAACCAGTACGTGAACCCCGGTGGCACTATCTCCTTCACCATGAACTTCCACTCGCAGGGCGGTGGCACCATAAACGTCATGGCTAACATCGACGGCAGTCCCTGGCAGGGAGAGGTTCACTACACCATACGCGGGCCTTACACCGATTCCAGTTCCTCTGCACCCGACCAGTTCACCGACTTGCCGGCCGGAACTTATACTTTGTCCTACACCTCCGGCGGGCCTCACCAGTGCGTGCTGGAAAGCATTTCGCCTTCGCCAACGCAGCAACTTTGCAACAGATGTATCATAACCTTTACCCTTAACTTCCACTTCCAGAGCGGCATCCTTCCCGAATAAGGTTGGCGTCCCTCTGAATAACAGCCGGGGGGAGGAGGAAGAACCTGGTTCTTCCTCCTCCCCCCGGTTTTTCCCAGGCAGCCGACCCCGCCATCAAAGCGATTGCCGCGCCTCCGACTCGCAATGACAGAAGGGGAATCCATTCCCATGAGCACATACACCGGGTTGCAAGAGATAAGCGGTTGGAATATACTTCCATTATAGAACTATTTCAGAGTGGAATTTAATTATGAGCGATTCAGAAAGTGAAATCTATGCCGACCGGGTGACTGCCCTGGTACAGAGTTTTGTGCGGATGTGGATCAAATTCGAGGCCATGTCACATGATGAAATAGCCAAAGCGGGCAACCGCTTCAACGGGATGAGTTCTGCCGGCGAACCACGTGCCGCCAGCAACCAGGAGCTCTTTTACCGCGTGAGCAATTGCATCTACCATGATGAGAGCCTGACGATGGGAGAACTGGGCAGTGCCCTCTCTGTACCGCTCAGCACGGCAACGCGCATAGTCGACTGGCTGGTGGCCGATGGATACGTCCGGAGAATAGCTGACCCCGGAGACAGGCGAGTGGTACGGGTGAGCCTCACGAATGCCGGCAAAGAACTCCACGAGGCCATTGAGAATTACACGGGAAAGCGCGTCCAGCACATGCTGTCCTGCCTGACATCCGAAGAACAGGCCACGCTCTTCGCTCTCTTCCACAAGGTAGAGGCTGCCATGGAGAAAGTAGTGGAGTGAAAACTTTTTGTTGTTCAATATTCCATGAAGGGATAAGGCAGGCCAGAAGGTAACCGAGACGAAATGAAATACATATCGGCGAAATCAGTGGCCGGGAACCTGGCGATATCCCTCTTCCTGGCCTTTAAGTCAATCGTCAAGGGCAACAGATGGGTGCCAATCCTGCTCGTCCTGGTCATGTCCTTCAGTTTTGTCAACCTCATTTTTACCTCCTCCATCATTACCGGCGTTATGCACACCATGGACGAACAGCTGGTCAATGCTGTGTTCTCCAATGTAATCATCAGCCCCCAGGAGAACGAGTATTATATCGACCACGTGAGCCAGATGGAAGAGAAGATAGCGCAGGTTCCCGGGGTAGCCGGCGTCTCGCCCCATTTGAACAACAATGCCTTCTTCGAGTACAGGTGGAAGGAAAAAGATTCTCAGATGGACAGGGGCAAGAGCGGCGCCTGGGAGGTCATCGGCATTGACCCGGAAAAGGAAGCTGGAGTTACCACCGTTCACGACCAGATT
Source organism: Dehalococcoidia bacterium (assembly GCA_021162545.1). GTDB lineage: Bacteria > Chloroflexota > Dehalococcoidia > GIF9 > AB-539-J10 > M55B177. The sequence goes on from JAGGYM010000058.1 coordinate 19,527, forward strand.
ATCGAGGGTAACTACCTGGACGCAAATGACAGGGACAAGATCGTGCTGGGCGTGGAAATAGCAGGCGGGAAAGACGCCCAGAACGAACAGTTTCTCACTCTGGGAGGAGTGGGCATCGGTGATAAGGTGCGCCTGACCTACCCCAATGGAATACAGCGGGAATATACGGTCAAGGGCATCTTTCGCACCCGTGAAATGGCGCGAGCGGACAACCTGGCGTTCGTCAGCTTGAACGAGATGGCCTCGGTTATGGGCAGGGACATATTTCACGACAGAGCCACTCAGGTGCTGGTCAAGACCGCGCCAGGCGTGGACGAAGGCAAGCTTATCGAGGAATTTAAAGCTGTGGGCGTCGGGGGAGAAATCCGTAGCTGGTATGAATATGGCGGAGCCATGCGAAACACGATATCGACCTTCGAGATCATCGGTTCGCTCATTAACGGAGTTGGGTTGATGGTTGCCGCTATCGTAATGTTCATCGTGATTTACATCAATGTAATCAGCAAGAAGCGGCAGATCGGGATAATGCGCGCCATCGGCATCGCCCAGAGTACCATAATAGCGTCCTACCTCTTCCAGGCTCTGTTCTATGCCGCTTTTGGCGTACTATTCGGCTGGCTCGTGGTTCGTTTTTTGCTTCTGCCCTACTTCGTCAGCTATCCACTCGACCTGCCCATAGGGCTGGTAAGCCTGACGGTGCAGCCCCTGACAATGGGAACCTCTACGATAGGACTGATTCTAGCTGCCCTGCTGGCGGGACTCATTCCCGCATGGGCCATGATGAAGCAGAGCATCATCAAAACTATCTGGGGGAGCTAATTTCATGATTGTGGCACGAAATTTAAAGAAAATCTACGGGCAGGGACTATCTGCCACGCATGCCCTGACGGGCGTCGATCTGAAGGTTAGACAAGGCGAGTTCGTAGCCATTATGGGCAGAAGCGGCTCGGGCAAATCCACCCTGCTGCACGCACTCGGGCTTCTGGATATGCCCTCCAGCGGCGAGATTTACATCGACGGCGTGGACGTGCTGAAGTTGAAAGAGAGGGAGAAGGCCAGGTTCCGGCTGGAAAGGTTGGGCTACGTTTTTCAGGAATACTCTCTCCTGGGCGAATTGAACATCCTGGAGAACGTCTATCTGCCGGCTCTCTGCTCCACCAACCAGGAAAATCACAGGAAGCGCGCCGCGGATATACTGAATGTCGTTGGTCTGGGAGAGAGACTATCCCATTACCCCGGCGAGATATCAGGAGGGGAACAGCAGAGGGTAGCCATTGCCAGAGCTTTGATCAACGAACCGGGAACATTGTTCGCCGACGAACCAACGGCAAGCCTGGACGCAAACTCGTCGAAGGTTGTCCTGGAACTGTTCCAGGCGTTGAATAATGATTTGGGACAGACGATAGTCATGGTGACGCATGAGCCCGAGGACGAAAAATACGTGGACAGGGTAATATGGCTGAAGGACGGGCTCGTGGAGAAAGAAACTTTGCCTCAGGGCAAATAGGGCAGGGCCTTATGGAAGTGATGGAGCACGACATATCCCGGCGGCATCGATACGCTACCGTTATCCCAGGGTTTGCCTGTACTACTTTCTGCGCCCTATGTTCCTGTCGCTCTTGAAGCGTTCATAGAGCTCGGCAAGGTCAATTTCTCCCGACCAGACCTTGCCGACATACCAGCCGGCCAGAACAAACAGCACCAGGATAACAGCCTTGCCCACACCGAAAATTAGCACGACCAGGCCCAGCACCAATCCGATTATGGCGCCTATTGTCTTGGGGTTCAACCATCTGTTGTTGTTGTCATCCATCAGCTAACGGCCAACCGCTTGGACCTTCCCGAATCGTATTTGATTTTGACATCGACCTGCGCCACGGGCAATCCCGTAAGCTGCTCTATGGCCGCCTTGACCCTGCTGCGCAGTTCGGGCTCGATTTCAAGTATGCTGCTGCCCAGATTCGCCGTGGTTTGACATTCTATCAGCAAACCTACGGGGCTTTCCTCCACGATGGACTTGACATCGCGTACCCCGTGGACGGTGACAGCAACGTGCTCCACCAGCATGCAAATGCTTGCCACGTCTACGGTGGTGATGCCTTCAATAGAGGAACTTATCAGCAACGGAGCCGGTTTGCGCGGGGGAGCGACTTCGACGGCCAGCAGGCCAATCATAATTACAGCGATGATTGCGCTGATTGCTATGACGCTCACCATGCGAGCACCGCTGGTGCCGGCGACCCACCCCAGCGCTGATTTGGACCACTCAAACGGCAGAACGTCGGGTGAACATATCCCTGCGCTCACAAGAAGGACTATCACTGCCGCTGCCAGTATCAGCAGCGCCACCAGTATAATAATTACCCGGTTGAAAACGGACATAAATATACTTTCTCCTTTCTCAGGATTTCAGCCGGCGAAAGCCACAGTCAAAACCGTGCTTATTCTACCTTTGCCATTTTCTCCGGCTTCTTCTCCTGGAATTCAACGCTTACGATGCGCAGGTTGATTTCTTTAGCAATGAGCCCGGTGATTTCCAGAAGGCGCATAGCTACTTTCTTGCGGACTTCGTTGACCAGAGTGGGTATGTTAAACCCATAGATAACGCTCAGTTGCAGGTCAACAATGGCCTCTTTTTTGCCCACTTCAACTGCCACACCAACCCTGCTTTTTTCTCCGGTGCCTCCCAGATGCTCCGTCAGGGCGCGGCGGACGGAACTTTTCCCCAGGGTAGCGACTCCCGCTACTTCCTTGGCTGCCAGACCAGCTATTGAAGCCACGACCTCATCACCTATAATAGTTTCACCCTGCGTTATAATCTCTTCTTCTTTCTCCGCCATCAGTATAAAACCTCCTCGCTCTAATTTTTGCTATTCCCGAAACCTGATTTCCTCAGAAACTCTCTCCTCAGCTGCAATGCACCATCCATGGTGCTCCGGATATCTGCGAGTTTAGTCTGCTTCTCTGAGGATGTCAATAGCCCGAGAGGAAGATTACCGGTGTTCTATCGTTCTGACATCACTTAATCCTTCCGTGGAGTGAGATGCAGGGATAGAATAATTAAGATTTTGGCAAAAAAATTCTAGGAAAGCTATTTACTTTTCGCCAATAATTGCTACAATGGAAACCAGCAAATTAAAACCAGAGAGGTGAACGAGTGAAAACATGGAAGCCGATGACGGCAGGGATTTTAATGATCATTGCCGGGATAGTGGAAGCAATTTTTGGAATACTGGGTACCGTGATAGGTGGGGCTGTCGCTGGGTGGGTGAGCATGCCTGGGCTGGGGGGACTGGTAGGGGTTACCGCTATCCTGATCGTGCTGGGAATAGTCGCCATAGTAGGTGGTATATACTCGCTCAAGCGGCAGACATGGGGGCTGGCGCTCGCGGGTGCCATCTGCTCGCTGTTTGGCCCATGGTTTATCCTGGGAATACTGGCTATCATATTTGTCTCAATGGGCAAGAGCGAATTCTCCCAGGGCGGAGCTTCCGTATCCTGAAACAAGAAGTCCCCTGGTAAAAATTACCGGGCATAATTGTGTGCGGCCGAAGGCGACAAATGTCTTCGGTCGGTGAAAAATGGAGAATAGTCTGACATGAAGCTTGACGGCAGGCTATATCTGCAATATTATATATATGTGTACGAGGAATCCCATGGGAATTTCAGTGCCTGAAATAGTGGCAGGCAGGTGAAAGTTTGCGGACGGGCAGGTTGTACAGGTAGTGAAGTTTAGCGGGTGAAATGAAAAGAAGATTACTGGCTGTTTTTACTGTTGTTTGTCTTATCGTGGTGGCACTGGCAGTGCCTTCTCTTGGCGCTCAGGAGCAGCAGACTATAGTTCTGGACAGGGCATCCATTCCAGGAATTTTGCCCGGCTCGAGCTTCTACTTCGTCAAGACCGTGGAGAGAACCGTGCACCTTGCTTTTGCCTTCAACGCTCCCAAGAGATCCGAACTGACGTCACAATTTGCCTTTGAGGATGCTTTGGCCATCGAAGAGTTATGCCAGATGAGAGAATATAGCCTTGCGGCGCAGCACTGTGACCAGTTCCTGAATCACTTTCAGGAAGCAGTTAGCTGGCTGGAGAGGACGATAGAGGAAGGGAAGGGCAACCAGAAAATGGTTGAGGAACTGAAGGAAGACCATTTTCGCCAGCAGCAGATTTTAGTCGATGTGCTGGAGAAAATGCCAGAGGAGAAAAGCGGGGCAGTCTTCAATGCCATTGAAGGTTCAAACTGCAGCATGGAAGATGCCATCAAGACGGCCGTAGGAGAGCAGGAGGCGAAGCAATTTCGCCAGGAAGTCAACCTCCAGCTTGCCGATGTAAACGAGCTGATACAAACGCAAATCAGTGAGAAGCCGGAGACAGGCGAGCCCGAGGAGACACTACCGCTCAATCATGCACCGTCCATCGTCAATTTCCTGTCCGATGCGAAGCGCGTGGACTGCTTGGAAAAGTGCAATATTATCTGTGAGGCCCAGGATGACGATTACGACCCGTTGAGCTATGCGTGGTCAGCAAGCGGAGGCGATATCTCCATCACCGGTAAGGATCCAGTAGTTACCTGGACTGCTCCAGAGAATGATGGCAAGTGTACGATCAGCGTGACGGTTAGCGATGGGAAAGGTGGAGAGACAACGGCATCACTGGACATTAGCGTGGCGACTGTTCCCCCTCTTACTATCGAGAAATTTCTCCTTACACCGGAGGACCCTGGTCATTTTACCATGCCAAACGCCTTTACTGAGAACTTTACCATTCTATGGAAGAAGAATTGCAGCATCGAATGCGTTATTACCGGTAGCCGCGATGTGAACTATGAGTGGTCGGTCAATCACGGCGATATCATTGCTAACGAGGCTGAAGCTACATGGATCGCACCCGATTACAAGACAGACATTACTACCGTCACCGTGGTCGTGACCGACGACTATGGCGGCAAGGTTACGGAGCAGATAACCTTCAAGGTATCAGATTGCCCCGTCTGTTTCAGCCATGACTGTCTTGGAGAAGAGCTTCCGCTGGTTTACTACCCTGACTGACCCGTATTTCAGTTTTTTCCTCAGGTCCCTGGACAGGTCGGCGATTTCGCCCTTGTAGTTGAAACAATCTCCGCAGTAGAGTCCGCAATAGCCAATGAGGTTCTCTCTGCCTTCGCTCATTTTTCTGTCACTCCTTGTTCTACAATTTCATGGCAGCAGATAGCGCGCAGATTTAGATGTACCGGCCCACGGATTTAGCAATTGCTCTCAGTTTCTCCATCAGCCTGGAGAAATCCGAGGGTGTAAGGGCCTGCAATCCATCTACCAGAGCTTCTTTGGGATTGGGATGTACCTCGATGAGCAAACCGTCGGCGCCGGCGGCAATGGCTGCTTTGGCCATTGCCGGAACGAGGGAGTAATGCCCGGCAGCGTGGCTGGGGTCAACTATTAAGGGCAAGTGGCTGGATTTCTTGACCACGGGAATGGAACTGATATCGAGGGAGAAGCGAATGCTGTTCTCGAAGGTCCTGATGCCTCGCTCGCAGAGAATTACCTTGTTGTTGCCCTCCGCCAGGAGATAGTCAGCCGCGGTGAGCCATTCGGTGACGGTGGCCGAGAGCCCCCGTTTCAGTACTGCGGGGCATTTCTTTTTGCCTACCTGCGTCAACAGGGCGTAGTTTTGCATATTTCGAGCCCCGATCTGAAGAACGTCGGCGTATTTAGCTACCTGATTGACGTCATGAGTATCCACCACTTCGGTGATGACGGGCACGCCAAATCGTTCCCTGGCCTGTGCCAGCAATTCCAGTCCTTTCTTCTCCAGCCCCTGGAAGCTGAAGGGAGAGGTGCGCGGCTTGAAAGCGCCACCTCGCACGATGCAGGCTCCGGCAGATTTGACGACCTCGGTGGCCTCCATCAGTTGCTCTTCGCTCTCCACGGCGCAGGGGCCCGCCATAATTACTATGCGCCTGCCCCCGATTTCGATGTCACCAACGGACACTACGCTATCCTCCGCCTTGAATTCCCGCGAGGCGAGCTTGTAGGGCTTCATAATGCGGGATACGCTTTCCACGCCGGGGAGTACGGCGAAAATATCCGTGGACAGCTTTCCCGTATCCTTTCCCAGTATAGCCACCACCGCCTTGTCGGTGCCCGAGTTCAGCTGGACATCCAGGTCCAGCGACCGGGCCCGCTGTATCACCTCGTCTATTTCATCCTGAGTGGCATTCTTTCTCATCTCTACTATCATAACGACCTCCAATGGCGTAAGATTGCATTCTCTTTGTCTGGCCTTATGATAGGCAATTTGGGCGCACGAAGCAAATGGTCCACGCGTTGGAAAACGCCCTGGCACAGTGCCCTTTACAGGCTTATCACATGAGGTTGTTTGACGGTGGTGATACTCGATGCCTCACCGGCTAATGCTGCAATCCTTTCCGCTTTTTGACTGGCTCCTGCGGCGCAATACCAGTATAGCGGGCATCGATATCGCATAGAGCGATAAGAAAATGATAAAAGCCCAGTGGTAACTACCGGTAACGTCATAGATGTAGCCTGCCATGAGGGGCCCGGTAGCAGTTCCAATGTGTTCCATCAGAAGCGCTGCTCCGAGTATGGCGCCATAGGAAGATAATCCAAAGGTAGTACTGGTAAGCATCGACAACGTTGGCAGCCAGCTGCCTGCCCCAATCCCCATGACAATAGAATATATCCATATTAGAGACAGCGGCGAAGTCGGTTTTATGTTCATAATCAAAATTATGGCCACTATTTGAAGAGTGAGCCCGATGGCACAAGCATACTTCGCCTGAATGCGGTCGCAAAGCCAGCCAAAGGCGAGTTTGCCGAAGGCGCTTCCCATGCCAACACATCCCAGGGCGCCAGCCACCATCGCCGTGGGAAATCCGATATCTTCAAGATGGGGAGCCTGGTTTTGAATAACTCCTACGTGACAGAATGCGTTTAAGAGGAAAGACATCCCGATTAACCAGAAGCTCAAAGAGGCAAAGGCCATCTTTGCGTTTGGTCCCGTGGTATTAACAAGTTCAGCATCCGGTGTCCCGTTTTCCTCCGGAGATGTTGCCCCATCGGGGTAAAGTCCCATATCCGATGGCTTTGTCCTGATCACAAATAACGCTGTGGGAACAATCGTCACTATTATCAGCAATCCCATCGAAATATACGAGATTCTCCACGACCACGTAGGGATGAGATAGCCTCCAACGAGCAGTGCTATCACCATGCCACCTATACCCAGTCCCGCTGACATTATGCCGATGGCCAGCCCTCTTCTCTTTTCGAACCAGTTGGAAACAGCAACGCTTGCGGGAGCTATGCCTATAGCTGCTCCACCAATTCCTGCGATGGCATAGCTAAGATAAAAATGCCACAACTCCTGCATCAATCCCAGCAAGATAAAGCCAATCCCCATCATGAGAGCACCTGCGAAGATGACTCTTCTCACCCCATAGCGATCAACTATCCTGCCCACCACGGGAGAAAATATTCCCATGCTGAGAAAAAAAACGGTGAAGGCACCCATTATCTCGCCCCGGCCCCACCCCATGTCAGCTTCGAGGGGTTTGACGAACAGGCTGAAGGTGAAGAAACCGCACCCCTGGCTGATGAAGATGCACAGGAAGGCAGCAGCCAATACCCAGTAGCCGTAGAATATCTTCGGTCTTCTCAAGATGTGCTATTCTCCCATAGACTCATATTGTCGCCACCTATTGCACCGATGCTGATTACTCCGCAGAACAATCAACAGGGAAAACTTTTCCACGAAAATCAATCTTAACATCAAAATCAAAGGCAATATATACCCCAAAACGACAAAACGCTCTTAATCATGACCTGCCGTAATCATTCACCGAAGAGTGGTATCAATTCACCTCAACTGCTACATGAAGCCCGCGCTGGACAAACAGTCGCTGAAAAGGATAATATTACTTTCTTAAACAGGAGGTAAGAATGGAGCTAACGCGCAGAGATTTCCTGAAGTTTTCTGGTGGTGGTGCCGCAGGGATTGCCTTCTTTGGGTTTCTTGACCCCGCCTCGCTTATTGAGGCGGCCCCTATGGATATCCCCCTCAGGAAAGAAAAAATCGGCGAGAAAACCACGATATGTCCTTATTGTGGTGTGGGGTGCAGCCTGATAGTGGCTGCTGTAAATGGTAAAGCCACAAACATTGAGGGAGACCCTGACCATCCTATCAACCAGGGGTCGCTGTGCAGCAAAGGCGCTGCCGTCATTCAGGTGACCAATAATCCCAGGCGGATAGGCAGCGTTCTCTACCGGGCGCCGGGCGCATATGACTGGGAGGAGAAATCCTGGGATTGGGCTATAGACCGCATCGCCCGTAACATCAAGAAAACGCGCGATGAGAACTGGACTCATACCGATAGTAAGGGACGCGTTGTCAACCGCACCGAGGCCATAGCCAACGATGGCAGTGCGGTAGTTAACAACGAAGAGGCCTATCTGATAACGAAGCTCTGTCGCACCCTGGGCCTGACCTACATCGAACACTGTGCCCGGCTCTGTCATTCTTCTACCGTTGGCGCTCTGGGCGCATCTTTCGGGCGAGGCGCAATGACCAACCACTGGATCGATCTTAAAAATGCCGACTGTATTATGGTAATCGGGAGCAATGCCGCGGAGAATCATCCGATATCCTTCAAGTGGATAACCAAAGCGATGAAAGAGAGGAACGCCAAGCTCATCAGCGTTGACCCTCGCTTCACCAGGACATCTTCCAAAGCAGATATATATGCCAAAATGAGGTCGGGCACCGATGTGGCGTTCATCGGCGGGATGATCAAATATGTAATTGAAGACATAGAGAGTAATCCCGGCAACTACAATATGACCTATGTTAAACAATATACCAATGCGACTCTGTTGGTGGACCCCAAGTTTGAAGGGCCGGCAGACCTGGATGGCCTCTTTACCGGTTATGACCCGGCTAAAAGGGAATACGACAGGTCAACGTGGGCATATCAAATGGACGATAAGGGAATTCCCAGACGAGACCTTTCCCTCAAGGACCCGAATTGCGTTTTCCAGATTCTTAAGAAGCACTTCGCCCGCTATGACGTGGACACGGTGTGCAGCATCACGGGAACTCCCAAAGACACCTACATGAAAGTTATCAAGACATATGCGGCAACAGGCAAGACGGGCAAAGCGGCCACGATCGTCTATGCTATGGGTGCGACTCAGCATACCAATGCCGTCCAGATGATTCGTTCGTACGCTGTATTGCAATTGCTGCTGGGCAATATAGGAGTGGCCGGTGGTGGAATCAACGCGGCCAGAGGACAATCCAACGTTCAGGGGTCAACCGACCACGCCATCCTCTACCACATCCTTCCGGGCTACCTCAAGACACCCAGCCCTGACGACGTAGACCTGGAAACCTATCTCAAGAATCACACGCCCACGAGCGATGACCCCGAGAGCGCTAACTGGTGGCAGAACTATAAGAAATATATGGTTAGCCTGCTCAAGGCGTGGTATGGCGACGCGGCCGTAGCTCCCAACTTTGCTTATGAGCATCTGGCCAAAGTTGAAGGTGACCACTCCCATATCGCCATAACTGAGGCGATACACAAGGGAATAATAAAGGGCCTCATCTCATGGGGACACAACACCGCCGTTTCCGGCCCCAACGGCAATATGGAAAGGGCCGACCTGGACAAGCTCGACTGGGTTCTAGTCTCGGAGCTCTGGGAATCAGAAACTGCCGCCTTCTGGAAAAGGCCGGGAGTTGATCCGGGCAAGATAAATACCGAGGTTTTTCTCCTTCCCGTCAAGGCGTCGATGGAAAAGGAAGGCAGCATTACCAACAGTGGCAGATGGAGCCAGTGGCGCTATGCCTGTTGCGATGCTCCGGGAATGGCGCAGACGGACCTCTGGGTATTTACCAGGCTCGTCGAGAAATTGAAAGAGCTTTATGCTCAAGAGGGAGGCACCTACCCCGACCCCATTCTAAACCTGACATGGGATTACGGGCATGACCCCGATGTTCACCAGGTTGCCAGAGAAATCAATGGCTATGACCTTACCACGGGCAAGCTCCTTCCCAGCTTTACCAAGCTCCGGGACGATGGTTCCACGACCTCGGGCAACTGGCTCTACTGCGGCAGCTACACCGAAGCCGGCAACATGGCGGCACGGAGGGACCTGACCCAGACACCATCCCAGGCAAACATCGGACTTTTTCCCAACTGGTCATGGTGCTGGCCGGTGAACCGCCGCATTCTCTACAACAGGGCTTCGGTTGACCTCGAAGGAAATCCCTGGAACCCGGAGGCAGCGGTGGTCATCTGGAATCCCCTGCTTTCGAAATGGGAGTGCGATGTTCCCGATGGAGGCTGGCCTCCGATGGCGAATGAAGGAACCCGGCTTCCTTTCATCATGACCTCTGAGGGCAGAGGGCATCTCTTTGTCCCGGGCAAGGCACTTAAGGACGGGCCCGTGCCGGAGCATTATGAGCCATGGGAAAGCCCGGTGCAGAACCTTATGTCCGGTACTCAAAGCGACCCCGTGATTACAATATGGGATTCCGACATGGATTTCAAAGGCGAACCTAATAAATATCCCATCGTTTGTACCACATTCCGTCTCTCAGAGCACTGGCAGGCAGGGCAAATGACGAGAAATTTGCCCTGGCTGGTAGAGCTCATGCCGGAGATGTTCGTTGAAGTGGGCGAGGAGCTGGCCAGGGAAAAAGGCATCGTGAACGGGCAGAAAGCCATTGTGGAGTCGGCCAGGGGAAAGGTCGAGGCGGTGGCTATGGTTACCAGGCGTTTTACGCCCTTCATGATTGGAGGCAAGAAAGTTCACGAGATTGGTATGCCCTGGCACTGGGGATACATGGGTTTATCCAAGGGCGATAGCGCCAATCTCCTTACTGCCAACATAGGTGATGCTAATACCACGATTCCCGAATACAAGGCCTTCCTGTGTGATATCAGACCGGGGTGAGGTGCGTAATAATATATAGAAAGGTCGTGATGTGACGAAAAATGGGTGTACCTGGAGCAATGGAGAAAGATAATGGCTAAAGCGATGCTCAACGATGTTACCATGTGTATTGGCTGCCGTGCATGTCAGATTGCCTGCAAGCAGTGGCATGACCTTCCTGCGGTAAAAACTCATAACCTGGGGACATTTGAAAACCCCCCTGACCTTTCGGCTGATACCTGGACCAGGATCCATTTCAGGGAATTCGATGACAATGGCACCTTGAAATGGCTTTTCAGCAAGCACCAGTGCCTGCACTGCACAGAGGCATCATGCGTCGATGTCTGTCCTTCCGGCGCCCTCAAGCGGGACCCGCATTTCGGCTTCGTCACCTATAATGAAAACAGGTGTACCGGCTGCGGTTACTGCGTTGAGTTTTGCCCTTTCAAAATCCCCAGGATGGATGAACACGTCAGCAAGTTGCTGGGCACAGGGAAGATGGGAGGCAAGTGTGACTTCTGCTGCGACCGCGTGAGCAACGGTCTGGAGCCCGCCTGCGCCAAGGTATGCCCTACGGGAGCGATAAAGTTCGGTGAGAGGGATGCCCTGGTGATGGAAGGGAGGGAGAGAGTGGCAGCCTTGAAGGCGACTCATCCCGATGCCAATCTCTATGGAGAGTATGAACTCGGTGGCTTGCATATGCTCTATGTACTTGATAGGAAACCTGCGGTCTATGATTTCCCCGAGAACCCACAAAAGCCCGCTGCTGCCACCTCGCTGCCCATTGAGAAGTGGACCGGCATCGGTCTCGGTTTGCTGGCGGGTGCAGGTATCCTGACGGCATCGGTGGTTGCCCGGGCAAGGATGATTCAAGAGGAGAAAGAAAATGGCACAGAATAAGAAGCAAAGAGGCCTGATACCATCCGCCTTTCATACTATCGGCGATGTTGCCGGTACATTTCTCTTCAACTATCTTTTCGACGATCCCGAGAGAAAGGGCGTTATGCGCTTCAGCTTTCCGGCAAGGACCTTCCACTGGACAGTGGTGATTTTGGTCATGTTGCTGGGGCTGACAGGCCTGATTCTCTTCGTGCCCGGTTGGGGAGTGGCCTCGGTGGCGGGGTGGACGCGCATCGTTCACCGGATTTGCGTTTACATATCCGCCGTTGTTCTGGTAATTTACTTCATCACTTACCGTCAAAGCTGCCTGGCATATCTGAAGGAAGCTTTTACCTGGACGAAGGCCGATCTCGGATGGGTGAGAGCAGCGGTTGATTATTACCTTGGTGGTGATGAGAGCAAAATGCCTCCCCAAGGACACATAAATCCCGGCCAAAAGATATGGGAGCTCATTACCGTCGTCTGTGGAGCTCTTTTCATCATCACGGGGGCCGTGATGACCTTTGCCAAAGGCGCTGTAGCTCCGGGCGTCTTCCAGTGGTGTGTCTTTACTCACGATATCGCCTTCATCGTCGGTGGTGCCATGCTGATAGTACATATCGTGCTTGGCACGCTGCATCCCAGGATGAGCGAATCCCTTCGCTCGATGATAACGGGGAAGATATCCGTGCACTACGCCAAGAGCCACTATGGCAAGTGGTACGACAAGATAGCGGAGAAGCAATCTTAAAAAGTGACTGTACAGGCAGATAGTCAGGTACTGGAACGGTTGCCGCAGTGGCAGGAACAGTCGCCGGGTTATATAGGCCTTCACCGGGAGCTCCTGCAGCTCAAGGTGGAATCTTCCCTCTTGCCCTTGCTGGAAGGGTACATTTCAGCAGCTGCACCAAAGCTCGCCTCCGCTGATAGCATTGCCCTTCAATTTAGTGATTTACTTCCTCTCTGGACAGAGCTGGAAAGGCTGTTTCGCGAAGCAAGTTCCATCATTTGTGCCCGCATGCCCGACCAGTCTTCTGACGACGCTTCTGCACTGATGCAGTTCGCAGGGCAACCATCGCTGATAAAGAGCACGGCCGAAAGCTGGTATCAGAATTCCCCCATGGCCGATGTGGCTGGAGAGACGAACGTTGACCGGATGATACTTTCACTCTGCTTTAAAGCCGCCTTCCACCCCGTGCTGGTCAGGTATGCCGAAGTGCTGGCGCCACTGGTAAAGCAGGACAGCTGGAGGAGGAATGTCTGCCCCGTATGCGGAGGCAGGCCGGATTTCGCCTTTCTCGACAAGGAAGCGGGTGCCCGCTGGTTAATTTGCTCCCGTTGCGACGCCGAATGGCTCTTTGCCCGCCTTAAGTGCCCTTTCTGCGAAACCCAGGACCAGGGCGCCTTATCCTATTCCACCGACGATAAACAGTTATACCGCCTTTATACCTGTGACCGCTGCCGGGCCTACATCAAAGCCATAGACCTTCGCTGCACCGAGAACGATGTCCTCCTTCCCCTGGAGCGCATCCTCACGCTCGACCTAGACAGACAGGCAATAGAAGCAGGATATGCTCAGAGTTCGGCGTTTCCGGGTTCTGTTGAGTGACTTGTTATTTTATTACCGTAAGGAGGTCATTGTGGAAAATAGAGTACAGTGGATTTACACCTCTCGCGACGACAAGGAATTACTCGAGCGCTACAACCAGTGGGCCAAGGACTACGATGCGGATCTCGAACAGGGCCATGAATATCAAGGGCCACAGCTTACTGCCGAGTTCTTCACCCGGTACGTACCGAATGGGGCAAGAGTTCTGGACGCTGGAGCCGGTACTGGCCTGATGGGCGTGGCTTTGGCCGAATTGGGCTATCATGATTTAGTGGCCACGGATTTTTCTCAAGGCATGATCGACGAAGCACGCAAGAAGAACGTGTATCAGGAACTCCACCAGATGGTGCTGGGGAAACCTTTAGACTTTGCTACCGACTGCTTTGATGCCATAGTGAGCGTTGGCGTGTTTACTGGGGCACACGCCCCAGCCAGCTCTTTTGATGAACTGGTTCGTATTACCAAACCAGGCGGACACATTATTTTCACTCTGTCCACCGAAGCATATGAGAACTCCGGGTTCAAGGAAAAGCTGTTTGCTCTGGAATCGGAGGGTAAGTGGAAGCTCATGGAGACAAGTCAGAAACAACTACTTACTAAAGAAGGTGCTGGCGTGTACCATCAGGTCTGGATATACCAGGTCTGACAGATGAACTCAGGACACAGGACTTCAGGTGTCAGGACGTTACCCGTAACCTTTGTGGGGAAAGTGAGCCCGTTAGCCTGTTCACCAAGCGATCATTGAATCCGCATTCCCTAAAAGGTGGCAGGTCCAAATGGACAGGACTGCCTGATTAAAATAGGAGTATCCCACAGAGAGTTGCATTTACAGCTAAAGGGAGGAAGTCATGCTAAAGCTGTCTCGAGTATCACCGCACGAGTGGGAGTTCGTCTATCCTGATATATACGGTGACTTGATGGACGAGTTCCACAGGGGGTGTGAACTATATGAGGAAGGCAATCTTGACGAAGCTGAAAAGATTTTCCAAGCAGTGCTCACTCAGATGCCCGACCATTTAGACGCAATCCATCATTTGGCTCTGGTTCTATCCGATCGAAATCTATTAGACGAGGCACGAGATCTCTGGGAACAAACTGTCCGTATTGGTCACAAGGCATTCCCCCAGGATTTCGAAATAGAGAGAGACCTCCTTGAATGGGGATGGCTAGATAACAGGCCTTTTCTGCGATGCCTTCATGGATTGGCCCTGGCCAGATATGAGGACGGAGAAACAGAGGAGGCTCTGAAGCTATTTCGGGAGTCACTCTCTTTGAACCCCGGAGATAATCAGGGTATTCGAGCCATGGCAGTAGAAGCATTGTTCGAGCTAGGAAGATTTGAAGATGCTCTTGAGATTACCATGAAGTATCCTAATGACATAATGCCCGAGACCATCTACGGGCGCGCCCTGATTCTTTTCAAGCTGGGGCAGCGACAAGAAGCGACTGCAGCACTTCAGAAAGCTATTGGATATTTACCCCTGGTAGGGAAAGAACTTCTGAAGACTAAACACCGGCTGCCCAGAACAGCGCGCCCGGGTACGGTTACCCTGGGTGGTGCTGATGAGGCTTACGATTATTGGGAACGTTCGGGCCGATTCTGGGAGGAAGATACTGCAGCGCTGGAATGGTTGAGAGAAATAATGAAGCAGACCGACCCCAAGGCCCATCGAGGTAAGTACCGATAGTAGTATTTTGATGACTACAGCAATGACCATTTGTCAGAGACAGAAAGACATTTGTCCAGGTTAGGCACTGAATTAAACAATAGCCTGTTCTGTTACCCGATTGCACAGACTGCCAGATTGGATTATCTGTGACCTCTAAACTATGGTTTTGCAGGGCCGTTGAAGCATCCCTTGAGCATTGTTTTCTAGCGCCATTGTTTGATTCTGACATGCTCCTTCCATAACCGGTGTCCGGTATGCGCATGTGCCTTTTGGCCCGGCGCCTGACAACTATGGAATATACTATGGCACGTTGCGTTCCAGGGAAGAGATAGAGTTACTGGAGGAGCTATACCCCAACGGCAATGCAGGTGAAATTATCAGGGCGGTAAAAGAACCTGATTTGAACGTGTTTTCCGCTGGCGAACTTCGTATCATGGCCTCCGTTAAGGAACATTTTGAAGGATTCAATGCCAGCAGAATAAGCCGCTTCTCTCACCAGGAGGTGGCTTACCAGGAAACGGACAACGGCGATATCATCTCCTATAACTACGCCAATCAGTTAAATCTCTAGTTCTTCGAAGTAGTGACGTTCTCTCTGGAAACTGGTCTCACCATCCAAATATTTTCTTTAACCGCTCTATTAGCGAAGTTGAGCTCTCAGGTGGCAATCCCTGTAATCCGTGCAGTTTATTTATCGTTTTCCGCCACCAATATTTGCGCAATGCTTCTCTCCGACCTAGTAGTTTTCTTAAAACTAAGTCATACTCACATATAATTCTTCTGCCGGTTCCTAAAACCGTTATTCGTAGAAGATATTGGCTAATATTGGGTTCCTCTCTGCTTTTGAGGTAAGCCCATATATCACTGAATTTTTTATCAATGCCCTGAAAGGCAATAGTAGCGTGGAAGGCGTGGTTTCTCTGACTATCCCAAGCCTGGCCAGTAGATACCTTTCTCAATTCTTGGGATAATTCCCACCTTAAATTTTCTAGCTCCTCAGAAGGAGTTATATCAAAATATATAACCTTTGGGGTTTTATTAAAATAACTGAATCCTTTAATCTTGAAGGGGACTAAAGCATATCTTAGCCCTACCTTCTCTACTGCCGAAATCACCTTCCTGATATCATCAGTTCTGCCTGGGCCATACAAGGAAATATGAGGTACTACCCTTTTCCTTGTGACACCTCGAACTCGAAATTTCTTAGCGACAGAATATACAACGTCTCTCGCGTATTCTTTTGCATATCCGTGCATCCGGAATTCAACTAAAAAGTGAGCCACGAGCGTACCTATAATGTTAAAATGTTCTATTTACCCAATGTTGCTTCTATTTATCGCCGGATTCTCTCTATTCATCCTGAATCACTGTCGTTTCTCAGGCTAATATTCCGCCTCCAAATTTTTATTATATTAAGTGAACCATTCAAGTAACCTGCTCAAAAAGCTTGTTCTTCTTCTCCCCAGGCTGCTCTTCTTCTTATAGCTGTAATACTTCTCAATAATTTCCCTGGTTACACCCGAAATATGAACTCCTGAGTCAGGTTTGTAAAAAGCAACGTACTCGATCTCATGTCGAGGACTTGGGTTACCATGAGCTTTGACCAAGCACACAGTGTGATGGTCCTGGAAATAGCCATGACCGTGCGATTTTGATATTCTTCCTCTATGCCTGAACAAGTATTTTGCATAGTAGGGTTTTAAGCTTGTCTCTTCCCATAATTCTCTCATGGCGGCTTCAATTCTCGGCTCGCCTCTGTTAGCCCCACCACCAGGCAGTAAAAAGATCTTGCTTCTACCTGCCGTAACAAGGATGCCTTTTTCTGTCTCGACAATTGCTGTTCCTCTACGTCGTTTTTTTACTTCAGACATTAGCCGCACTCCTTTCCAACTGATATCCCCCGGCCCGGGCAATCTTAGTCCTCAAAGATTTCCCTAGGCTCGTAGGTTTCCTGTCCTTCAAAAGTGAGGTAATCCAACTCCTTAAAGTTATGGACACGAGCCACGACATTCCGGGGGAATCGCCTTGTTCTCTCGTTATATCGTTGGGCGACCTGGTTATATTCCAATCTGGTCTTGCGGAGCCTTCGCTCTACTTCAGAATCCCTTTCCATCAGAGAGATGTGCATTTGATCAGCTTTGAGGACTGGATACCTTTCAAATACGGCCTGAAGCTTCAGATAGTTATTCTCTACCTCAGAAGCGAGCTTGACCTTTTCATTAAGGTCTGTATCTTTTGTCCATCTGCTTCTGGCTTCGATAACGTCCCTCAATGCTTTATATTCATGGACATCATACTTCTTTGCTATTTGTGCCAGTGCATGAACATTATCCAGCCTCTCCTGCATAATTACGTCAACATCTGCAAATTTCCGTTGGGCCCTTGTGATCCAGTACTGGAACTTATTGTAAATGCCTATCCATGACTTGCCCAAAATCCCGAGTGCTATCGCGATGATGATACCAACCACCAGCCAGATTATTGTTGCTACTGACATAACTCACCTCCTAGACTGAGAAATAGTCCTTATTGCTGAGCTTTTTTGGCTTAATTTCAGCTTCAAAATAGCAAATCATCTGCTTAATTGCCTCTTGCTTAGTATTGAGGTCATGCACCAGTTTATATACCTCGACAATCTTATCCTCTTCTTTTGATAGGTCTATTTGAATCTTAGCCATATTCCCACTCCCTTACGAGCAATTTATATACGTTATCTACTTATAATATGCTATAATACCTTGATATATTATATCATAGCATATCATTTTTATTATGCAAGAGGTCTTGGCCTGCCCATCCTGGAAATAGGACCACCTTGAATGCGCGGCTCCTGTTAGGATTTCACAACCACAGGCTATTGCCCAAGCCTGGCGGCAGGGGTACAATGACTATTGTAGGGGCACCCTTCCAAATCCTTGACAATAGAACAAATTGTTTCAATCCACCAGCTATATTCTGTCTGGGATGTCATTCGACTACTTGTTCTTGAGTTTCCTCTGGTACTTGTCGGTAAAGCGGTTCTTTCTATAGACAAAAGTTCGGCCTTTGAGTTGTTTGCCAGCGTTAAAATCTCTGATGCGTTCTTTTACCCACCCAGAGAGGTCTTTGTAATCTACATCATGCCACTCGTGATCCTTAACCACTTGCGTTTTAGAAGATCCAATAGCCTCTCCGTTGGTTTGGTCCTCGGCGAACTGTGGTTTGCCTACTCCAGCTTGCTCTCCCGCTAGATGGTAACCAACTGCGCTCAGCAGTACAGGAAGGTGCTTTGCAATCGGCGGAGGGAAACCATCCAACCACTGGGGGGTAGATAGGAAAAACGCCAATTCTTCAGGCATAATGTCTTCTGTGCGAAATGGGATTATTGGGATACTTTTAGTTCTCGCCATTGCAACTTCCTGACCTACGCCCTCCGCCACATCAGCGTTGTGTGAGAATATGAGAACTAACAGACGGCTTTCTTTGAGTGCCTTAGCTAGTTGAGTGTGATATCCAACGCCGGGGATTAATTCTGCATCGATGAAGCATTCGATTCCGTTCTGCTCCAAGTATTCGTGAACTTCACGCGCGATTCCCGCATCTTTCTTAGCATAACTGATAAAAATATCATGGCTCATGGCAACATTAGTAGCACAATCAATGTCATATCATAATCTTTCTGTAAAAGCTCTTACGCAGGCACCTCCAGCGTTAAGCATTCTACACCGCTACCAAATCCTTTTCAATCTTTGGAGTGAACCCCTGAAACTGGACACTCCAGGTCAGGGAGGTTGGGCAGGATAGAGACCTGTCCCCTTTTCTATACCAGTTGCAGTGAGAGTTTCTCAATTGACGGCCTCTCCGGCCATGGCAAACTCCATGGAAGTAAGGCTGCACACTCCATCAGAAAGGTCAATTTGCTTCAGGTCAAGCGGGGTATTGGGATCTTGCTACCTCCGCACAGGTTTACCCAAGAGATGTCCTGACTTTCTCCCTGCACAATGTTGGCGGGCACCTAAAACCGGCCAGGGAAGGGCACCTCAAAAGCGGCCACTTAAGCAAGTAGACTGTGGCACACTTCATCGTAAAAGCAATGGAGGTGCCAGTGGGAAATCATCTTAAGATGGCTGACAAGCAACGGATACAGGCACTACTTGAACTTGGCTGGAGCTATCGCCGAATTCAACGGGAGACCGAGCTACGTCGGGAGGCGGTAGCCAGGTATGACTCCCGGCGAAATCCAAAAGCGGCCAAAGTGCCCACCGGCTCGGCAATCGCCTGTGAGCCGTACCGCGGCATCATTAAGGCGGCGATAGAGCAGGGACTGAGCGCCCAGCATATCTGGCAGGACCTTCAGGAATATTGAGGTGGTTCCCAAATTTTGGACAGGTTGTTAAGTGTAGGTTCTGCCCCTTTAGGAGAAACGGGCTACACAACCGTAGGAGAAAGCAGGAAGCCTCTCATCGTAGGTGGCACTAAAAACGGAGAATACCTCAACGGGACAATCATATTTCTATGTTGGATCTCAGAGAATGTGGAAAGCACGCTAAAACAGGGACACTCCACGGTGGTCTGCTATATAAATACGGGAAACAGGGAGGTGATGGCTAATGAACACATAACAGTTATTCAGTGAAATTGATTGTTATTTTCTAGCAAAGCGCGACTACATCCAGCAATTTACTTCCTCGGAGCGTCAGGTAGAGGGATGGTTCAAGGGTGAACTGATTCATCTTTTCACTTCCCTACAAGCTAAAGGGGAATTGGAGGGGTGGGAACCCGAAGTTGTGATACCAGGACTCGGCAAAAAGAAGGTGGACTTCAGGGTAAAGTTGGACAATGGCTTTGCTTGGCTAGAACTTAAGAGCTTATATCATGGACAGCAACGAGAACAACCGATTGACCTCGGGATATATTTTTACAAGGATAGTGTGGGTATCTGGGGTGATGTGCAAAAACTGGCGTCTGTTGAGGGAGGCCATGGCTACTGCATTATGTTCATATACCCCAAACCAGAGGTGGCCCGATGGCAAAAACTTCTAACGAAATACAGAAAGCTGATAGGGAATTACACGTTCCAAGAAAAAAGCAACATGTCCCAGTTTCCAAGTGGTCTTTACATTGCCAAGATTGAGATAGCGCAAGGTAGCAACTAGTACATCGGTTGGATTATATTGTGTAGTGTCTCTGTTTTAAGCGCTCTAGATTTTGTTGGTTTTTATCACACAATAGCCCAGAATGTTGAGCCTGCGATAGTAAGGTTACCTACAATACAGGGAAATCGCCCTGTTTTTCTTAAAATGATAACCGCCTTCTGATATGATTAAGCAGAATGAAGCTGACGGTTCACCGGGGCACGCACGAGATTGGCGGAAGCTGTGTTGAGTTGTGCTCCAACTCCGAGAGGGCACGAATAGTCATCGATGTTGGTATGCCTCTGGTAACATCGAATGGGTCACCGTTCGAATGGCGCCACTATAAAGACCTCTCTCAAGAGCAGCTTCTGGAGCATAAGATACTTCCTTCAGTTGATGGGTTATACAGTCACCAGAAACCTTCTGTTTCCGCCGTGGTACTCTCCCATGCACACCAGGACCACTATGGATTTTTCCGCTTCATCCACCCGGATATCCCGCTGTATATGAGTCTCGGTACAGAAAGCCTTGTAGAGATTTCCAATCTATTCCTTGGCACCGGGGTCAACCTTGACCAGGCACAAGTATTTACTATGTGGCAGCCATTTCAAGTGGAAGAATTCACTATCACTCCATACTTGATGGATCACTCGGCGCCGGACGCTGCTGCATTTCTCATTGAGGCCGACGGGCAACGTTTATTCTACACCGGTGACTTTCGCGGCCATGGCCGCAAGCAGGTGCTGCTTGAAAGACTACTTGAGAATCCTATATCTAATGTAGATTGCCTGATAATGGAAGGCTCAATGATTGGCAGAGAGAAAGGCCAGTATCATGATGAGGTTGCTGTAGAGAGAGCAATTCATAATATTATCGCTGAACAGCAGTCTTATACTTTTGTTTTCTGCTCGTCTCAAAATCTGGATAGGCTGGTATCGATTTATCGTGCGGTCAAGCGGGCTGGCAAGATGCTTGTCATCGACCTTTACACAGCCTTCGTCCTAGATAAACTAGGTTCCATTTCGTCTAACATCCCACAATTTGACTGGGGAGAGATCCGCGTACTCTACGCATATTCCCATGCACGCAAGCTGGCGGAATATGACAAAAAGCTACTCTACAAATATAAGCAGGCCAAAATCGGATGGGAAGAAATACAGGCGACTCCACAAGATATGGTGATTCTTAGCAAGGACAACTTTTACTTCCGTAGAATAATCCTTCCGAAACTGGGAGCAGGCGGTGGAGCCAGGGCAATTTACTCTATGTGGCATGGATATCTAGAAAGGGCAGACTTGCCACAATTCCTTTCATTCCACAATATTGATCTGATAGAAATCCATACCAGTGGGCATGCATATGTCGAAGATCTCAAAAAACTAGCCTGTACCTTAAATCCCCGTTGTCTTGTACCTATTCATACCTTCTATCCGGAGCAGTATGGAAGCCTGTACAAGAATATCGTTCAGTTGGACGATGGCCAGATCTATTATTTGTGAGGTAATTTGTAAGGAGGCAGCAAAATGGAGCAGGCGATGGTTATCAAGCACTATCTGGAACTAGATGCGGAGCGATGGAAGAAGACAAAGAGGGATCTCCTGCCATTAGTGAGACTTATCAACAACTCCGGGGGAGAATACAGCCTTCAACTTCGCGAAGGCTACTTCAACATCTATTATCAGGGCAATTCACTTGCACTGGTCAGACCAAATAAAAATGGGACTTATACCGCCTCTATACACAATAAATTTGCTCGGGATGAAACGTTAGAGAAGCTGAAACGATACTCGTCTTCTCAACATGCAGGGAATCACAATAAATATGTATCTTTCACTATTCGGCCTCAGAATCTTCACCAGTTCTTTCAGAAGAGCAATATCAACAGCCTGAGTAGTAAAATACGGGCAGTGCACAACGGGGAAGAAATAACCTCTGAGCAGGTCTTAATCACTGACAACCCACCATCCAGGAAATTCATCATCATTGACCGCCAGGTAGCAGACCATGTTAACAGAGCCCAGATAGACTTACTGGCACTCAGGAGGGATTCAGCAGACAAACCTTTCCACTTCCTGATTATTGAAGTAAAGCAGGGAAGAAACCCTGAGCTTCATGAGAAGGTCGGCAGGCAACTGAGCGGGTATGTTGACCACATCAGAAAGTACATAAAGGACTATGTCGCCTGCTATAAAGAGAACTATCGACAAAAGAAGGAACTCGGTCTTTTCGATTCCAGCTTGCCGGACACCATCGACATCGATGTTGAGGAGGAAACGGTGGAAGGAATGGTAGTCGCCTGTGGGTACTCACAGCTCGGAAAGGAGGCTATCAAGAATCTTCGTCAAAAGATGACGGAAAACAAGTGGGTTTTCAAGGTGGAGCAACCAAAGCTGACATTACGCTGAGTAACAAAGATTGCTGCTAAAAGCCCATGGCAACCCGGCCGAAAGGGGAGCAGCAGGCGCTGCAGAAATACAGCAAGACAGCAATGCATAAATGCGAGCCCGAGGCATAAGAAAAATCGGGCCGTGCCGGGGGAGTCCGTGCGTCTTGAAAAGAGTTCGAGTTACAGGATATACTTTACAATCTAGCTGCTGAAGGAGAGAAATCATGTTTATACGTGATGTGATGAAGGCCGATGTGATTACCGTAACGAGCGATACCAGCGTCTATGATGCTCGTGAAGCCATGCGCTCGCACAGAATTGAACGCCTGCCCATAATGGATGAAGGAAAACTGGTGGGCATATTGACCAAGCATGAAGTGCTGAAGGCTTTGCCCCCCCCGGGCATGGCCCGGAGCATCTGGGAATATAGCCTTATTTTGCACAAAACGAAGGTAAAGGATCTCATGAAGACCCCGGTAGTTACAGCCGATCCCGACATGACCGTGGAGGACGCCGTATCCCTGGCCCAACGGGAGAAAATCGGTTGTCTTGTCATTATGAAGGACAATAAGCTGGCAGGCATCGTCACTACCAATGATTTCTTTTACAAAATTCTTAACCCGCTGCTCGGCATAGGAATGAGCGGGGTACGCCTGTATGTTCACCAGTGCGATGATGCCAGGAGCATGCAGGACGTTCTGGAATCCATTGCCAGACATGGCATGGGTATAGTGAGCGTGCATTCTCTTCCTTCAGCTGTGGCAAACAGGCATGACCTGGTTGTCCATCTGGACGCGGAAGATGCCAGCCAGGTCGTGACGGAACTTGAAGGCAAGGGCTATTCAATCGAATTGCGCTCACACCACGCTGGAGGTAGCCTGAACAAAATTTAGCGGCAATACCCAGGGAGACATTATTGTTATGGAAAACATTGCTAGTGGTGTAAAATCTCTGGAAGCTGAAGCTGAAAAGATAATCGAGGAAGCTAAAGCCGGTGCTCATGACATCCTTCTCCGCTCCAGGAAAGAAGCAGAAGAGATTCTTTCCGCTGAATTTCCACTGGATGATGCCAGGGCGGAGTGCGATAGGATTGTGGCCGGAGCTAGAGAAGAGGCAGAGAACAGGGTAGAGCTTTCCAAAGAGAAAACTTCTGAAATCAGCACCAATGCCAACAAGAAAATAGAAAAAATTGTGGAACGGATAGTGGATATTATCATTGGGACAGAGTCAGCGTGATACCTTTAATCGTTAATACACCTGATCCTATGCTCAGGGTCAGAGTGGTGAGCACCAGGGACAGCACCGATACGGTGCTGAAAACTTTACATAAAGTTGGCACCCTGCACATTGAAGAGAGCACGGAACTGAAGCCCATCGACAGGAAGGCCATCGACCAGGAAAGGGGAGAAATTTCCGAATTGCTGGCGGGCATTGAAGAGGTACTGGCCTGTATTCCTGCGGGAGAGAGCGTATCTCCGGGCCAGGACGTTGAAGTTATCTATACCAGGCCCTTTACTGAAGTGGACAGCGAAATAAGGATGCTCTGCACCAGGCTTGTTAAGATGCACCGGCAATACTCCAGGCTTGAGGGAGAAAGTGAACGGCTGGCTAGCCTGAAGAAACGTCTGAGTTCCCTGGAACAACCGCCGGACGCCAGGCTGGGGGATTTGAATTTTTGCGGAAGTTATCTTTTTTCCGGAGTCTTTGCAATTCCCGTCGAGCTGTATGAAACCCTGCATGCCAGGGTTAAGGATTACCCGTTTGAAGATATTGCAGCCACGGTTGGAAACGAGACGGTCTTTTATCTTATAGCTAGAACCAGGGACAAAGAATTTATAGAAGCTACGGTTAGGGAGATGAGAGGCGAAGTTCTTGAAATACCGGACGAAGATTTGAGTCTGGGGGAATTCTTTCAATCGGTTGAGGACAAAATCAGCGGTCTTATGGAAGAGTCCTCGAAGCTTTATGGTGAGATCGTAGCTGCAACCAGAGAGAACCTGGAGAAACTGGTCCTCTTCAGAGAAGCGCTGTCGGCGGAAAGCGAAAAACTGTCAGCCCTGGAGAAAGCATGTGCAGCGAAATATGTCACCTTAATCGAGGGGTGGTTCCCCGAAGCCAGCGGGGAGGCCGCGATTTCAGAAGTCAGGCAAAATACAGAGTATGTCTTTATCGATACCAGGAAACCGGAGCCGTCGGAAGAACCTCCTACCAGGCAGAGGAACGCCCGCGGGCTCAAGCCGTTCCAGGTCATCGTAAACTTATTTGCAATTCCCAAATACAGGGAATGGGACCCCACGCCGGTAATAGCTTTTTCCTTTGCCCTTTTCTTTGGCCTGATGCTGGGCGATGTGGTTTATGCTCTCATTGTAATGTTGTTTGCCTATAAGGGCTTGCGCTTCTTCGTTGACGATCCTGATAGTGAAGGCGTCAGGTTGTTTCAGAGAATACTCTATATCAGCAGCGGCGTGGCGCTGGTCATCGGCTTGCTCACAGGAAGTTATATGGGGAATATTTATGCCTTCTTCGGCATTGAAAGTCTGGCGCTTTCCGAAGGGGTAGAGCAACTACTTGGCAACCCCCTGTCGTTCATAGTGCTCTCATTGTTCATAGGTCTCATTCATGTGAATACAGCTCACGTGCTGGCACTTATCGCGGGGATAAGGAAAAAAGAAAAAGGAATAATACCCGGTAAGGCAGGCATATTTATCCTGCAGCTCGCGGGAATACCCTGGACTATGCATTCCTTGCTCGGAGTTGATATCCCCCTGCTGACAGCACCGGTTTATTCTGCTTTGCTGTATGCTGTGGGTTTGGGCGTGATATTGATCGTTGCATCTTCCATTATGCAGAAGGGCATATTCCTGGGGAGCATCTTCTGGCTGTTTGATATTACCGGCATCCTGGGGGATGTCATGTCGTATTGCCGGCTGGCAGGGGTAGGTTTGGCTACATATTACCTGGCGTTCTGTTTTAACATGATGGCAACTTTGATATCAGGGATGATGCCTGAAGGAATAGTGCGACTAATTGCCGGCAGTTTAATATTCATTGTGATTTTGCTTATTGGACATGCACTTAACCTGGTTCTCGCTGGAATTTGCTGTTTCGTCCACTCTCTCAGGTTGTGCTTTGTGGAGTTCCTGATGAAGTTTTATGAAGGGGGTGGTAGAGAATACAGTCCATTCCATCTGAGGAAGCGAGTATTTGTGCCGGCCAGAGGAAGAGCTTAGAGTGGAGTATAGAGAATGCTAGCTGATCCCGTGTCTTTGGCTACTCTCGGCGGTGGTATCGCATTAGCTGGGGGTGTAGTAGGATCTTCACTGGGGATATCAAATGCGGCTTCTGCTGGCATAGCTACGTTGTCCAAAAAACCCGGGCAACTCAGGAACGTTATAATATTATCGTCTGTGCCAATGTCACAGACTTTCTATGGCTTGATAATGATGATACTTATCCTGACCACGGTAATCCCCAAGATTGCTGCTATGCCAGATGCCGGTGGCAGTGGTTTTGCCGTGCTGGCTTGCAGTATTGTGGTTGGTTTTAGCGGAGCGTTCTCGGGAGCGTATAAGGGCTCTGTGCTAGCTGCAGGCATTGCATACCTGCCCAAGACAGAGGGAAAAATACTAACTAGCTCTCTGATGTTAGCGGTATTCGTTGAGCTAATAGCTGTGCTGGGGCTGGTATTTAGCATAATGGCATTAAGTATGTTAGGGCTCATGTAATAAATGTCTCGGAGGTGAAAGATGATAATCAGTCCTGAGTCGTTTGCAGTTCTGGGAGGGGCTATAGCGTTGGCTGGTGGTCTCGCAGGGTCCTCGATAGGCATAGCCACTGCTGCTTCAAATGGAGTAGCCACATTAGCCGAGGAGCCAGGACAGTTAAGAAACGTTATCGTACTGGCGTCACTGCCAATGACGCAAACCTTCTATGGACTCATAATATTGATACTTATTCTAACCACTGTAATTCCTAATCTGGTTGCTATGCCTGACGCCGGTGGCGGTAGTGGGTTTGCTGTATTTGCCTGCGGCATTATCGCTGCCCTTGCCGAAGGATTCTCAGGTGCATATCAGGGTTCCGTGTGTGCCTCGGGTATCTCGCTTCTGCCCAAAACGAAGGGGAAGATTTTGACCAACTCCATGATGCTTGCCGTCTTCGTTGAGCTAATAGGTGTCCTGGGGCTGGTTTTTACTATCATGGCTCTGAGCATATTGGGACTTTTCTAGAGGTCATGTCGAGAAATGGAAAAGATAAATGAAGCTGTCATTGCCAAAGTGAACGAGGAAGCTCGGGTTATAATTGGAGAGGCTGAGGAAAAGGCCCGCGAGGAGATGGAGCGGGCCCGGAAGCGGTGGGAGGTGAAAATCGAGGAGGAAAAGGCCAGGATACGGGAGTCGGCAGAAGAGGAAGTCGCCAGAATCCACGCCAGGTCTTCTATCGAAGCACGGCAGGAGATTTCGGCCAAAAAATCCGACGTCATTACCAGGATGATTGACATGGCGGAGAGTAAATTGTCCGCGTTCACTGCTGATGAGCGCTGTCTTTCGAAATTGATTGCCGAGTCGCTCGGTGGCCTCGGTGGAGAGAAGGCCAGGATTTATGTTTCCCCCAAAGACATGGCTACGGTGCAAAAACTCCTTGAGAGCGACCAAGAACTGGCAGGCAGGATAGTGGAGGTCAGGGAATTGAACTGCCTGGGAGGCGTTGTAGCTGAAGACATCGAGGGAAAACTCAGGATCGATAATACCTACGGGACCAGGCTCGAAATGCTGATGCCTCAACTGCTGCCGGAGATAAGCAAGGAGCTTTTTTGAGCTCCGGGTGAGGGTAATTTTGATTGACCCGCGGTACGCATTTATCTCGGCCTACCTGAAAGGGGAGGAGTCCACGGCCATCACCATGAACCAGATGGGGGAGATGCTGAGAATGGATAACATCCATGATGCGCTGGCACTGGTCAGGGAAACCGATGTGGGAAGTTACCTGGAGCAGCTTCCTGTCGAGACTTTCGATGATCTGGATATGCTTTTATGGCACTACCTTGCCAGTTGTGTCGGGTATGCAGAATCGTTTAAGTTCTCGCCACCTGATATGGCAAGAGTGTCCAGAGCATATATGGCGAAGTACGACGTTCTGAACATTAAAGCTGCCTTGCTGGGTATTTCGACCGGCAGAAAAGCCAGCCTGATCCCCGTAGGAGATATCTCTGACAGAGGCTTGCTGGACGAGCTCTCTGCTGCTGAGGATACCGGCAAAATCATAGAAATACTCACCGCGTCCGGTTTGAGGGATTATGTGCCCGCAGTGGAGAGTTACACAAACGGTGAGGGGATAAAGGCACGGGCTCTAGCTGAAGCCAGACTGGAAAGCGCATACTACAAAAGTCTGCAGCATATGATAAGGAGAGTAAAAGACGGTTCGGTACTTTTCCAGACCATGGGCATGATTATAGACCTGGCAAATTTGCAGATTGTCAGCAGGACCATTATTGCGGGCTTGAAGGTTGATGCAGTTCAATGCGCCATCGCCGGCGGGTATCTCATTACAGAGGATACCGTCAAGGAGCTGCTCTCGCTTAAACCGGCTGACCTGCACCGTCACCTGGAGGACACTCAATACTCTGATATAGCTGAAGAAATACTGCTTTGCCACGACAGAACCAGGAGCATTACAGCCGTGCAGGATGTTATCGATAAGCACAGGTTCAAATTGCTCAGGGAGATGCTGGCCCCCAGGGTACTGTCCCCCCTGGTGATGTTATGGTATATAGTTTCCAAGGAGACCGAAATAAGAAATCTGAGGCTAATCTTAAAGGCGGTAAACGATAACGTCTCAAGAGAGGAAATCAAGCCTTATCTGGTGTCGTGAGTATGATTCCTTTTAAAGAGTTAAAGATAGCCGTTATAGGAGACGAAGACCTGCTTGGCGGGTTGAGGCTGGCCGGCATCAGGGAATATTACCCCATAGCAAACGACCATGATAAGCGCGAGAACGTCAGAAAAGCCCTGGAAGAATTGGTAAAAAAGTCCGACACCGGCATAATCGTTATGCCTGAAGATTATCTGGGATATGCTGAAGACATAGTGTCACGGGTTAAAAAGGGGAATACCGCAACCCCTGTAATTGTGGAAGTTCCCTCAAAATCCGGCACAGCGTATCAAGATATCCCCGGGTATTATGGAACGTTCATGAGGAAATTTCTGGGATTTAATGTGGAACTCTGAAGTGGCAGTTACCGGATGTTGCTATAAGGATGAAGCGGCCCGGAACAAGAGGTCAATGAACCTCTTAATTTATGTTTGCGGCAGGTGTCGCGATGGCAATAAGAGCAGGAGGCTAAATTTATGGGAAAGATATGGAGAGTTTCTGGGCCCCTGGTTATAGCTGATGAAATGAAAGGCTCTCAGGTCTATGAGATCGTTGAGATAGGCAAAGCGGGGCTGGTGGGCGAGATAACGGGGCTGGATGGTGATAAGGCGATAATTCAGGCTCATGAGGACACCCTCGGTTTGAAGGTCGGGGATAAGGTAGAAGGAACGGGAAGAATATTGAGCGTGGAGCTGGGACCGGGAATCGTAGGTTCTATTTATGACGGGCTGCAAAAATCCCTGCTCACCCTGGTTGAGGAGAGTGGCTCATTTATCAAGCGGGGAGTGAAAGCCCTGGCGCTGGACAGAAACAAAAAATGGCATTTCACCCCGACGGTCAAAGCCGGAGATATACTCGGCGTCGGCAGCATCATCGGCACAGTTCCTGAGACCAGCATCATCGAGCACAGGATAATGGTGCCGCCGGGATTTAAGGGCACGATACGGGAAATCCATGAAGGCGACTATACCGTTGATGAGACTGTGGCCTGGTTGGAGTATGAAGGTAAGGTATCTGAACTTACGCTTAAACAGGAATGGCCCGTGCGCAAGCCACGACCTTACGAGCAGAGGTTAGCTCCTTCAGGCTTGCTCGCCACGGGCATGAGGGTGATGGATTATATGTTTCCCCTGGCTCTCGGCGGCAAGGCTGCCATTCCGGGAGGATTTGGTACCGGGAAAACCGTTGCTTTGCAGCAACTGGCCAAATGGGCCCAGACGCATCTGAATATTTACGTTGGCTGCGGGGAGAGGGGCAATGAGATGTCGGATGTCCTCTACAGTTTCAGGAAACTTAAAGACCCCAACACGGGAGAGCTGCTGCAGGACAAGGAGATATTTATAGCCAACACATCCAATATGCCCGTCGTAGCCCGTGAAGCGAGCATCTTCGTCGGGATAACCGTAGCTGAATATTTTCGAGACATGGGATATGATGTCTTGCTGATCGCCGATTCAACTTCGAGGTGGGCGGAGGCCATGAGGGAAATGGGAGGAAGACTCGAGGAAATGCCGGGAGAGGAGGGTTTTCCTTCTTACCTGGGTTCAAGACTTTCTTCTTTTTACGAAAGGGCAGGAATGGTTGAATGCCTGGGGCGTCCCGAAAGAAAGGGTTCGGTAACGGTAATCGGGGCCGTAAGCCCCCCTGGAGCCGACTTCAGTGAACCGGTGACTCAAAATACCCTCAGGATAGTGGATGCTTTATATTCCCTGGATGTTTCCCTGGCGAACAAACGGCACTTCCCCACGATAAACTGGCTTACCAGCTACAGCCTTTATACGGATGCAGTCGGGGACTGGTGGAACGGTGTTTATCCTGAATGGGCAAATACCAGAACTGCAGCGTTGAAGATATTGCAGCAGGAAGCCGAGCTGGAGGAAATTGTGAGGCTTGTCGGACCTGAGGCCCTGCCCGAAGGCGACAAGCTTTTATTGCTCGTTGCCAGGATGCTGCGCGAAGACTTTCTACAGCAGAGCGCTTACCATGAAATCGATGCCTACTGTGCGCCGCTGAAGGCGGGGCTCATGATTACGACTATAATGAAATTTTACGAACTGGCCAGGGAAATGCTGAATTCGGGAATAAGAGTCGAGGAAATTCGCTCATCTCCCATGGTGTACAAAATATCCAGGATGAAGGATATTTCCAACGAGCTCTTTGAGCAAAAAGCAAAGGAGTTGTGGCAGGAAATGGAACAGGAGCTAGCAGCTGATAAAGGAGGAGTCTTATGAGTTTCTCTTCACTTTATATTAAAGAGGGGAGAGCAATCCGCAAGGCCAAGGGGGCTTTGCTCATAGTTGAAAGCATCCCCGGTGTAGAATTCAACGAGATAGTTGACGTTCAGCTTGGCAACGGCGAGATAAAGAGAGGTCAGGCGATAGATATTGGGGAGGAAGCAATTGTAATACAGGTGTTCGGAGGAGTCAGCGAAGTCGATCTCATCGACAGCAAGGTAAGATTCAAAGGAGAAACGCTAAAACTGCCGGTATCCATTGACATGCTGGGGAGATTTTTCAACGGTATGGGAGAACCCATAGATGGAGGACCACCCATAATTCCCGATAACTATATGGAGGTCAACGGTGAACCCATGAATCCTGCCGCGCGCCAGCCGCCTGCCGAGTTCATCGAAACCGGAATTTCAGTCATAGACGGACTGAACGCGCTGGTCAGGGGACAGAAATTGCCCATATTCAGCGGGGCAGGTTTGCCTCACAACAGAATCGCAGCTCAGATAATAAGGCAGGCGACAGTGAAAGGAGAAGCGGGTAAGTTTGCGCTGGTATTTGCGGCCATCGGCATCAGTTACGATGAAGCCTCTTTCTTCATGAAGAACCTCGAGGGCACGGGCGCGCTGGAAAGAACAGTGGCCTTCATCAATACCGCATCGGATCCCGTCATAGAGCGGATATCAACGCCGAGGATGGCTTTAACCGCAGCTGATTATATGGCATGGGAACAGGATATGCACGTCCTGGTCATACTTACCGACATGACCAACTATTGCGAGGCTCTCAGGGAACTCTCTTCGATGCGCGAAGAAATCCCTTCCAGAAGAGGATATCCGGGATACATGTACACCGACCTGGCCACGATATATGAGAGAGCAGGCAGGCTTATGGGCAAAGAAGGTTCGATAACCATAATGCCCATTTTGACCATGCCCGATGATGATATCACGCATCCCATACCCGACCTTACCGGCTACATAACCGAAGGACAGATCGTGCTTTCACGAAACCTAGAAAGAAAGGGAATATATCTGCCCATAGACGTGTTTCTGTCCCTTTCACGGATGATGAAGGAGGGAATCGGCCCGGGCAAAACCAGAGATGATCACAACAACGTCTTCATGCAGTCCTACGCCGCTTACTCTGAAGGATGCTATCTCAGAGAGATATCCACCATCATAGGAGCTGAATCGTTGAGCGAGAGGGATAAGGTGTATTTAACTTTTGCAGACGAGTTCGAGAGAAAGTTCGTCTCACAGGGTGAGTTCGAGAAGAGAAAGGTGGAAGATACGCTGGATATAGCGTGGAGCCTGTTCTCGATGCTGCCCGAAAGGGACCTGCGCTTAATCAGCGAAGAATTTGTCAGGAAATATCTCCCGAAAGGGGAATCGGGCAGCCCGTAACCTGGAACATCGAACTGGACGTGAAAAGCATGGCGAGGTCTCTGTAAATGTCTCAACAGCTAATCAAGGTCAGGCCTACAAAAATTGAGCTGGTCAAGTTGAAGCGCAGGCTGTCTCTGTCTCAGAGAGTGCAAAAGATAGTTAAAGACAGACTTTCCATCCTGACGATGGAGTTTTTGCAAATTGCACGAGAGACGGTGAAAGCCAGGGGGAAACTGGTTGAGTCGTTTGCGGAATCCTACAAGGCACTGTCGCTTGCCAGCGGGTATCATGGATACATAGCCCTGGAAAAGGAATTGCTGGCTGCCGAGACCGACCTGAGCATCATCACCGGAGCAAGAAATGTGGCGGGCGTGCGAATTCCCGCTTTTGAACTGGCAAAGAGCGAAAAGGCAATACAGCAATACAACCTGGCTGACACATCCGCCTGGGTGGACCGTGCAGCCCAATCGTCCGAGAAGTGCCTTGAAGCCATTGTTGAGCTAGCCGAGCTGCAGAGAAGCCTTGAGTTGCTGGGAAAGGAAATAAACAGGGCGAAAAGGATAGCCAACGCACTGGAGTATATTACCATTCCCAGCTTGCAGGCGACGATAAATTTCTTGAATCTGAAGTTCGAGGAAAGGGACAGGGAGGAGAAAACGAGGCTCAAGCGCGTGAAGATCCTGATCGGGGAGAGATAAGAAAGTGTCTCAGGATTCGGTCTATGAAAAAGTGCTCCAGACCTGTCTGGCAGGTGAGCTCAGGGTGGTAAATTCCGGGCTGCCCAGGAGGAGGAAACCCCTATCCGTGCTCTTGCAGGAGAAATATCCCTGCGTGGAATGCAATGACGGCAGCTCCTATTTATTCAAAAAGAAAGAGCTGGCATACCTTGCGGGCATGGTAAGCGCCGGGGAACAGGAAAAGTTGTTGTTACCCATGCTTATAGAGATGGAAGCGGATCAGGCGGAAGTAGCGGTGATATGTGTGGGCGAGGTGGAGAAAAAAGTACTATCGAGAATCCTTGACATGCCCCTGGCTTCCCGGGGCGGCAAGCTCAGAATATACCGGCCGCAGCTGGCTTTGATAAGGCGAGAGCTAAGAACCGCTACGCAGTACGTATTTTCCTCCAGCGTTATAGAGCGCAATATACCTGCCCAAAATGCATCGGGGCGGTCAGCAGCAGGTTAATCATCCGTTATTCCGTGGTCGTAAAGATAATCCACGGTGTCCTGAATAGTTCGTATTTTCTCTGCATCTTCGTCCGACATCTCTAATCGCTTGCCCTCCTGGCTGAACTCTTCTTCTATAGCAGTGATGAGCTCAATCAGGTCCAGTGAATCAGCGTTCAGGTCTTCGGTGAAAGATGTCTCAAGCGTTATTTCTTCTTCGTCAGCATCCAGTTGTTCTACAATGAGTTTTTTCAGTCTTTCAAAGACGGTAGCCATGTTACCTCCTTGCATTAAGTTTTATTGCTTATTGGTTTGTATTCCTGTGCTATCGAACCCAACACTCCATTAATTAAACGATACGAGGAGTCACCGCCAAAGCCCTTGGCCAGTTCTATAGCTTCATTTATAATTACTCTGATGGGCGTGTTGCTGTTGAACAAAGCTTCAAAGATAGCAAGGCGCAAGATATTCCTGTCCACGATAGATATTTGCTCCAGGGGAAAAGCCGGGGCAAACCGTTTGATTATATCATCAAGCTCCGGTTTATTTTTCACTACTCCTCGGACCAGCTCTTTGATGAAGTCAGCCGACTCTAAAGGTATATCCTGCCTGCCAGCCAGGTTGGCCAGTATGCCCTGTATTGCATGCCCGGTGCAATCTGTTTCATAAAGCACCTGGAGGGCTATAATTCGTGCCTGCCGTCTTATCCCAGCCATAATCAACAACCCGTGCTAGACCGACAGCTCGACGATATCATCTTTTCCGGAGACATTCACGGTATTTACTTCCGGATTGATTCGCTTAATCAGGCCGGTGAGCACCTTCCCCGGTCCTATTTCATAAAAGGTGTTCACCCCATTGCGATGCATATATTCAACAGAGCGCTGCCACTGGATACAGTGGCGAAGCTGTGAAGGAAGTTCCTCCTTGATAGCAGCGATATCGGTCAGTACCGTGGCAGATGTATTGGCTATTACGGGGATTTGGGGAGCCAGAAAGGAGAAGCTGGAGAGCACGTCTCTGAATTCAGCGACAACCGGCTCCATCAAAGCGGAGTGAAAAGCTCCGCTTACCTTCAAGGGAATAACGCGAACTCTCCTGCTCCTGGCCAGCCTCCTGGCTTCGTTCAGAGCATCAACGGAACCACTGATTACAGTCTGTCCGGGGCAATTGATATTGGATATCTCTGTCCTGCTCTCAGCACATATCTCTGCAATTGTCTTTTCGTCCGAGCCTATCATGGCCAGCATGCCGCCGGGGGATTGCAGCCCAGCCTGGTACATCAGCCTTCCTCTTTCCCTCACCAGCTTGATGGCATCAGACAAACTGAGTACGCCGGCGGCTACCAGGGCGGTGTATTCGCCCAGGCTGTGACCGGCAACAAAGCGAGGTACAGGAAGCCCATTATGGTTGGATTCCTGCATAGCTCTGAGACAGGCGATGCTGGTGGCAAGTATCGCCGGTTGAACGTTGACCGTCCTGGTCAGCTCTTCCTCGGGACCATTGAAGCACAGCTGAGATAAGGAAAATTTCAGAGTATCGTCAGCCTGGTCGAAAACTTCCCTGGCAGAAGAACATTGCTCATACAGGTCTCTCCCCATTCCCGCTTTCTGGGAGCCCTGCCCTGGAAAAACGTAAGCTAACCCGGGATTCTCAGCCATACTCTACGAAGATTTCTTCTTAGTTTTCTTAACTTCAGTTACTTGCCTGTTCTTATAATTGCCGCAGGTCGTGCAAACATGGTGGGCCAGCTTGAGACTATGGCATTGAGGGCATCTATCCAGGGAGGGAAGGCTCAGAGCGAGGTGGCTGCGCCTTTTCCCCTGTCGCGCGCTGGGATATTTTTTTTTCGGTAGAGGTGGCATAACAATCTATCTCCTTATTCCGGTGCAATCAGGCTTGCATAACAATTTCATAGGTAAATTCAGAAGAATATACTGGCATATTAGCTCTCCCAAGTCAAGCAGGCGATTATCGTTCAGTGTAAACCCGGTAAAATCTTCCGGCTGAGAGGTTGTCAAATCCCCGGCATCATCATCTGTGGAGAAGAATTCCTCCTCTATGCTGCACTGCATGGGGTAAAGAAAGGTATCGAGGCAGCGGCTGCAGGTAAGTTCCAGCTCGGCAGTCAGCCTGCACTGAACCAGTATTCCCTGGCCCGTATTGGTAAAAGTTATCTTCCCTCGTACAGGTTCGCCGGCGCGCTCATCGAGTATCTCGGCTATATCGCAGCTGTGGCTGGTTCCTATGGGATCTTTCAAGAGCGGAGACACATCGATGGCCCCCTTGATAAATCCCTGCTGTATTTCCTCTATGGTCATGGCATATCAAGCAAATAACGCTTCCGTGAAGGCTTGTGCAACATGGATGAATATAAGATGTAGTATAATTATACTTTATCAGTCACCCGATTGCTCGCCGGGAGACCGGCAGAGCGAGTTAAGTACCGGAGAAGAGGAACTTTGTTTATCAATGATTTGAAGGCCGAAGTAATCCGAGCGGTGGATTTGCAGGAGCGTTCGCTCATCCAACTCAGCAGGAAGATTCACGACCACCCGGAAATGAGCTTCCAGGAAGAGAAAGCTGCAGCCTGGCTGAGCGATTACCTTCAGGATGG
This sequence comes from Dehalococcoidia bacterium, assembly GCA_021162545.1. Lineage (GTDB taxonomy): Bacteria > Chloroflexota > Dehalococcoidia > GIF9 > AB-539-J10 > M55B177. The sequence continues at coordinate 55,408 of JAGGYM010000058.1, forward strand.
CGGATTTCTCCTGGAGAGAGGCATTGCTGGTTTGCCCACCGCTTTCCGGGCGACATACGGGCAGGGAGAACCCAGAATCGCTCTGCTGGCAGAGTATGACGCTTTGCCCGGAATGGGTCACGCCTGCGGACACAATCTAATAGCTGCTGCTGCTGTGGGAGCAGGCATGGCCGGCAAGCTCATCGTTGACAGCTTCGGTGGTAGCCTGGTGGTTCTGGGCACGCCTGGGGAAGAATCCTTTGGCGGCAAAATAGATATGGTGGAAAAAGGCATCTTCGATGACGTGGATGTGGTCATGATGGTACATCCCGCCACGCGGAATGCGACCAAGATACAGGCCCTGGCCTGCAGCTCACTTGACATAAACTTTTGGGGAAGGGCATCTCATGCCGCGGCCTGTCCCCAGCGGGGCATAAATGCCCTGGAGGCTCTCATCCTGTCCTTTAACTCCATCAACTCCCTGCGCCAGCACATAGATGAGGGTGCGCGCATCCACGGCATAATTACCAGCGGTGGGGAGGCGCCCAATATAGTTCCGGCTCACAGCGCAGCCAGCTTTATGGTACGGGCTCGTGATGATGTTTATCTTGAGGAATTGAAGATGATGGTCTTAAATTGCTTCCGGGGAGCGTCTCAAGCAACCGGAGCGAGATTGGAATACGGGTGGGGAGACAAATCTTATTCCGCCATGAAAAATAATCCGGCCATGGCGAATCTGTTCCAGCGCAACCTGGAGTCGCTGGGCCGCAGCATAGAGATTTCTGCACCCCTCTTCGTTGGCAGCACGGATATGGGAAACGTCAGCCAGGCAGTTCCCAGCATACATCCATGCATAGCCATTGCCCCTGATGAAATATCGCTGCATACGCCGGAGTTCGCTTCGGCAACAGATTCGGAAGAAGGTTACAAAGGAATGATGGATGCAGCCAGGTTGATGGCCATGACGGCGGCCGATATATTCGGTGACCCGGAAATCCTGAGAGAAATTAAGCGCGAGTTTTCGCACTCATGACCCAAGCTCTCATAACCTGAGTGACTTAAATACCGGCAGCAAGGAACTGCCCTGCAGATTGTCAAAGTCCTGTGGATGGCGTATTATTAAACAAAAGTGGCATTTACTTTAATAACAAAAGGCGCTATTAAAGTAGAGTTTAATAATGGACACTGCACTCTTCAAAGATAGTTCCTCCGGTAAGCTTATCCGGGCCACTGGTGGGTACTGGGCTTTCGTGCCCAACCCATTGCCGCCCAGACTAGACTGGGATGATGCACTGGTATCCTTGCTATCTAATGCTGACATAGCTCTCGGGACTCTCTCCGGGCTCGGTGAAGCTTTGCCCAATCCACATCTTCTCATCTACCCTTTCATCAGGAGAGAGGCAGTGCTATCGTCGCGCATTGAGGGCACACAGTCCTCGCTTTCCGACCTTCTGCTATTCGAGGCAACCAGGGTCGAAAGACAGAGAGACGTCAAGGAAGTGCAGAACTATGTTCGTGCCATGGAGTATGGACTTAAGCGGTTGAATGAGTTGCCGCTAAGCTTACGGTTTATTCGTGAGTTACACAGCATTCTGATGGAAGGAGTGCGCGGTGAGCATGCTACTCCCGGTGAGTTTCGCCGGTCGCAAAACTGGATAGGCCCCACCGGAGCTAGCCTGAACAAGGCAACCTTCATACCACCACAGGTGACAGAGATGCAGGAGTGCCTTAGCCAGATGGAGAAGTTTCTTCATGCCAAAACCAGGCTGCCACCCCTTGTTCAGGCGGCATTGGTACACTATCAGTTCGAGGCCATCCATCCCTTCCTGGATGGCAACGGGCGTATCGGCCGGCTTCTGAGCACACTTCTTTTATGCCAGAGAAATGTCCTCAGCAAACCATTGCTTTACCTCAGTGCCTTCTTTGAGAAGCATCGCCAGGAGTATTATGAGCTTCTTTTGAAAGTAAGCGGCAACGGGGCCTGGCAGGAATGGATTGAGTTTTTCTTGACAGCAGTGGCCGAGCAGTCCGGTGATGCGGTGTCAAGAGCACGGCGTCTCCAGGAGCTTCTACACACTTACTCCCAGGTCGTCAGGGAAAACCATTTGCCGCCGACAGCGAGGGGACTAGTTGAGCTCATTTTTATGAAGCCGGTCATGAATACCAGAACCGTCCAGGAATTTCTCAAGGTGAGCTATCCGTCCGCTCAGAATGCGATAAACTCACTTGAGGAAGCTGGTATCCTGATTGAGATTACCGGGCGCAAGCGCGCCAGGGCCTATTCAGCCAGTGAAATTCTTAAGGTTCTGGATGGGGAAATAGCGCC
>JAGGYM010000013.1 GCA_021162545.1 Dehalococcoidia bacterium
CGGGCTGGAAGGCGCGGAGGCATAGGCTGAAGGCGGCAGGCAATATAAGCAAGAAAGAGCAACCATATCAGGGCGATAAGTTCCGGAGACTCTGTTTATGGAAAAAGCACCGCCGGCTCGGAGGGGATGCTGGGGGTAATCAGCAAGGTTACGCTCAAGCTGGGTAACAGGCCGCAGGCGAGGGAAGTCGCGCTGATTCCTTTTCCTCGCCTGGAGGCGGCCATCGATGCCGTGCCTGATATACTGGGACTGGAGGTGCTTCCCGACGGGTTGGAGTTCATGGAGCGCAGCATCATTGAGATAGTGGAAAAGCACCTGGGGCACAAGCTGCCCTGCGGCGATAACGCGGCCTTTCTTATCGTGATTGTCGAGGCGGCGTCGAGCGATAAGGTCTATGGCTGCTTTGGCCGCCTGGAAGAGGTCTGCCGCCGTCACGGGGCCGTCGAGACGCTGGTGGCTCAGGGAGAGCACGCCAGGCGGGAGCTCCTGGAGGCCAGGGAGAAGTTCGCCACTGCCCTGAAGAGCTTCGCCCCCCATGGAGCTGATGGACGTGGTCATTCCGCGCAGCGGGATAGCGCGCTTCCTGCGCGGCTCGAAGGAGATAGCGGGGCGGCACGGCGTGCCGCTGGTGGCCTACGGGCATGCAGGAGACGGCAACGTGCACCTGCACCTGCTTTGCCTTGAGATGAGCAGGGAAGAGTGGATGGAGAAGCTCGGCCCGCTGATGGGCGAGATATACCGGCTGGGGGCCTCGATGGGCGGGGCGGTATCGGGCGAGCACGGCATCGGCTGCGACAAGAAGGCTTACCTTCCCCTGCAGATGAACCAGGCGCATCTGGCGCTGATGAAGCGCATCAAGCTGGCTTTCGACCCTGCGGGCATACTCAACCCGGGCAAGATTTTTGACTTGCAACTCAACTACCTCCACCCTTTTTGATATCTGACATATACTCAGAAAAGGATAAGGCCGGCAGTTTCCGTCTCTTGGAAATCATGCCATCCCATATTTTATCGGCCTCATCTATATTTATGTAGCCTGCTTCGTAAGCTTGATACATTACGCCGGCTGTTGTCAGCAAGCGCTTCTTGTTTTGAATGCAAAAAGCATTGACGTCAGATAGGTTATTACTTCCCAGAATACCATCGTGTTGCGTCAAATATGCCATACAGGCCGCCTCTCCAGTTCCGTATCTGCCGGTCTCCAGGAAATTGGCCAGTTGCAGAGCTTCGGGAGAACCAGCGAACATCGCTTCACATTTTATGTGGCCGTTGCCAATTGAAAGCTTCACTCTGGATGCAAGGTGTGGCACCCTGCTCAGTTCCTCCAGGACTTCTTCCAATATAATCATTCGTTTTGAATACAGGCCCTCTAATATATCCAGCCGGTTGACCCAGGCAAAACTGGACAGGAAATCCGCATCAAGAATGACTGGAGGCTCAGTCGACAGTGTCTGCCTCCTCTGCTATCCCCGTCACTTTTTCAAGCATGTCTGCATCAGCTAAGATTTCTTCGTATCTCGATTCCGTGATAAGGTTCTTCTGCAAAGCCTCACTCGCCTTCTCGGCATAGTCTGATATTAAGGCTCTATCATGAGTGGGTTTGTACAAGTCAGTATTTTTGCCAAGCAGTCTAGCCCCCTGAATGACATTTACACAGCATTTATCGCTCTCGCCGCGCGTAATTAGCTCAAGAGTCTGTAACCTCCAGCACATCGCTTTTCTACTTACACCGAAGAATTGCTCTAAATTGATGATATCCGCGAGTGTCAACTTTACATCCAGTTTCTTGCGCAATCGGAGCTGATTGAAGATGGCATCCTCTGGCATAAGCAAATGTGTGGCGAACAGGTCAGCGACATGTTCGCTATCTGACGAGCAGGCGAACGTCTCTGCTTTGCATGCCCGACTAACGAGATTCTCATCATAGAGGCAGTGATAGATTTCATGGGCAATGGTAAAATTCTGATGCCCCAAAGTTTTTGAGGAATTTACCAGGATTACCTTAACTTTGTTTGTCTTAAGTGTTGCCCCGGAGATATTGCTTTCCAGTGACCTCTTGACACAGGTTATATCCAGTGAACTCACTGCCCTGTACACATCAAAGTGCTCGGTTGACTGAATGCCAAGCTTTAAACGTGTGTCAATCGCTAGCTGACGAGCTTTGACTTCCGACATACTCTATTCTCCTGGGAGATTGTATAGGCTGTCCAGGTTGAGAGCTATTTTCTTCACTTGCGCGATAACCGGCAGGTCACTATCGCTCAAATCGGAAACTCTGAAAGCCATAGATACCTGAGGGCCATCCTCTTTCACGGACTCATCCACGAAATACGAGAATTTGTATCCATACAGGTCTGCGAGTTTTCGTAACATAAGTGTGTTTACAGGCCTGGCACCGGTTTCGATATATGAGATGATTTCTCTTTTAGTGTCCAGATATTTTGCAACCTGCTCTTGGGTGAAGCCAGTAGCTTCTCTAACGGCACGCAAACGCTTGCCGATAATCTTATTATCCATAACCAGCTCCTTTCATGTTACAGACTATTGTTTAATGTCAGGATAATTGTAACGATAACGTTACACATTGTCAAGGCACTGAATGTGGTCGCGGCTTGTAATAAAATCTAACATCTAATTGACAGATATTCTTACATGCGGTAGAATCATGACAGGGAAGAGGAGATCTTCGGGAGGTTGGAATGGTTGAGATCGGTCGAAGAATAAAGGAGCTGCGAGAGAGAGCAGAAGTCAGCCAGCAGAGACTCGCTGGGATGCTGGGAGTTTCGCGCCCCACGATAACTCAGATAGAGAAGGGAAAAAGAAAGGTTTCCTCGGATGAGCTGGCGAAACTGGCGCAGATTTTTAACCTCTCGGTGGAGGGCTTGCTGTGTTCCGAGGAAGAACTGGAAGTGGTCCTGGTGGAAGCTGGGGGGGAGAAGAAGCCGGAATCTCAGCTTAGAATCAGCGTTCCCCGGAGGAACCTGGAAAAGTTCAGGGAGGTGTTGCTTTACATCCTCAACAGGGTTGGCGCCAGGCCCAATGTTGGTGAGACCGTGATTTACAAGCTTCTCTACTTCATCGACTTCGACTTCTACGAGAAGTACGAGGAACAGCTGATTGGTGCCACCTACATTAAGAACCACTATGGGCCAACGCCGGTGGAGTTCAAGAAGATAGTGGACGCGATGCTCGATAAGGATATCGTGAAGGTCAGAAACAGCTATTTCGATTACCCCCAGACCAAGTATTTACCCCTGAGGAAGGCAGACCTCTCCATGATGCGCGCCAGCGAGATTGAAATAATTGACAGCGTTCTGAACAGACTTGCCGACATGAACGCGGCCCAGATAAGCGAGTATTCTCACAACGATGTTCCCTGGCTGACGACAGGGGATGGAGAGGTCATCGAATATGAGTCCGTTTTCTACAGGACATTCCCCTACTCGGTGAGGGAATATGAGTGATGGCGGCGTTCAAAGAAGTTTCCCTCCTTGCGGAGTTTGAAAAAGATATTCGCAGGCTTGACAAATACCTGTAGAAAGCGTATCTTCAATGTAGACACTATAAATGAGGGGTTGAATGAGAACGCGCGTCCAGAAATGGGGTAACAGTCTTGCCCTGCGTATCCCCAAATCTTTCGCTACCGAAGTAGGGCTTCAGAGAGAAACGTCTGTCGAAATATCGCTGGCAAATGGGAAACTTGTAATAACGCCTGTAGCTAAACCGAAGCCGACCCTTAAACAACTTCTGGCAAAAGTCACCAAAGAAAACTTGCACCATGAGGTTGATACCGGCTCTGCCACAGGGAACGAAACGTGGTAAGCTCCCGGATTTATGTTCCTCGATGTGGCGATGCGATATGGATTACCTTGAATCCACAAGCTGGTCACGAACAGGCGGGCCGTCGTCCTGCTGTAGTAATTTCACCTGAAAGCTATAACAGCAAGACGGGATTGGCTATCCTTTGTCCCATTACCACCCAAATCAAGGGCTATCCATTCGAGGTTCTTATGCCTGCAGGATTGCCGGTAGCGGGAGCAATCTTATCTGACCAGGTTAAAAGTTTAGATTGGCGCGCTCGAAATGCAGAATTGATATGCCCATTGCCGGATGAGATTATCTCGGAGATACTCCAGAAGTTGGTCACGTTGTTATCGCAATAAGGGAATGAGGCGGCCCCCATTGTTTAGGATAGGATAGGGGTGATGTTAGGTTGGGCCGTATGATGGAATTTACCCCGCTGAATTGCCAGTCCCAACCTTAATTCTTTCGATACACCGCTTCATAATGATTCCAGATTAAGGCCGGTGATTTTGACAGTGAAGCGCTGATGGTGGAAAAACTGGCCTGAAGGGTAAAAATAAAAGGATGAGATGCAGTCCACCCGTGCAAAATGTAAGCGCAATTTTGGGGCGGTTATTCATCATATTTTGGTAAATTGATTATCGCACAGTGTTGGCGAGGCCTTGATGCAAATGGGAAAATAGCCACGGCCACTTGACAGCGATGGGGTATGTCGTTACAATGAAACATATCAAGATATATCGAGATATAACATGACATATCCCAATTCAGCAGCAGGAGGTTCAGGAGGGCAATATGTTTAGACGAAGAATTTTTAGAGGAGAAGGCTTTTTCGGTGGGCCCTGGAGGGAAAGTCCCTTTCACAAGGGGGACCTGAAATACGTTGTCCTGGGCTTGATAAAGGACAAACCTCGATATGGCTATGAGATCATACGCGCCCTTGAGGAGCTTTCCCATGGCTTTTACACGCCGAGTCCGGGCGTGGTCTATCCCACGCTCCAGATGCTGGAAGAGATGGGCTACATCAGCGCCGTGGAGCAGGATGGCAAGAAGGTCTATACCATAACAGGGGACGGGCTTCAGTTCCTGGACGAGCGAAAGGACCTGGCCGATGAAGTCAAGAAACACATGAGACATCACTGGGGTGCTGAGAATATCGACATGCTCGGTCAGATGATGGGCGAGTTTGGCGAGATGGGGAGAAAGATGGGCCACCGCTTGCGCCATGCCGACCCCGAGAAAATGCAGCGCGTCCGCGATGTTATTTCCCACGCCTACCGGGAAATCGAGGCTATCCTGGAAGAGTAAGGGGGAGGGAAACATTAAAGAGGAAAGTGTAAATGGATGAAAGCCGTCATATGAGTAACAATTCGTTCAGAATGATGACACTGATTCACGATAACCCGCTGCGGCGTGTCCTGGATAAACCGGTAAAAACCTTGCGAGCTGCGGGAATACGACCCGGGCAACAGGTGCTGGAAGTTGGCTGCGGCCCCGGATTTTTTACCATTCCGGCGGCGAAGATAGTCGGAGACGGTGGTTTCCTGTACGCCATCGATTTGCAGCCTCTGGCACTGAAGGCGGTAAATCGAAAGTTGCGCAAGGCAGGACTGGATAATGTCAGGGTAACTATTGCCGATGCCGCCAGTACCGGGCTGCCGGCAGAGAGCATCGACCTGGCCTTTCTTTTCGGCGTCATTCACGCCTTGCCGCTGGAGACAGTTGTGCCGGAGATACACCGGGTTCTGAAATCCGGCGGAGTCCTGGCAGTGCAGACTTTCTCCGGGCGCTCACTGGAAGGCGTCACCGAAGGGGGACTCTTTGCCTTTGCGGGCAAGGAGGGAAAGGTTGCCCGGTTTCAAAAGAATTGAGCAATATCTTTAGCTAAGGAAGGAAATGATATGGTCACAACCGCAGAATCATCGAAACTGATGATGGCATACAGGGAGAATTCATGGGAGGAATATATGACAGCATGGCGCGAAGGATGAGGGACAAAAGCTGGATGGAAACCGGTCTGGTTCTCAAAGCGGGAATAAAGCAGGGTGATGGTTTTGCCCGCAGCCGGGAGGTAAGGCGGGATTTGCGGTTCACTCCGTCTACTCAAACTCCGCGACTTGTTTTATACTATCGTTGAGGGGAAGATGGTGAGTAAGATTCTCGTCGTTGAAGATGACAGAACGCTGCTTGATGTGCTCAAGTACAATCTCTTGAAAGAGGGCTATGTCGTGGTTACCGCGGCTGACGGCATCAGGGCACTGGAAATGGCTCGGGCTGAGAAGCCGGACGTCATCGTCCTGGACGTTATGCTCCCCGAGCTTGATGGTTTTGAAGTCTGTCGTATTCTGCGCAAAGAGATGATAGTTCCCATCCTGATGCTCACCGCCAGGGTGGAGGAGATCGACAGGGTAGTTGGCCTGGAGCTAGGAGCCGACGACTATTTGACCAAGCCCTTCGGCCTGAGGGAACTTCTAGCACGGATTCGTGCCCTGCTGCGGCGGGTGGAGATGATGAAAGAAGAGGCGCTTTCCGGGGATGAGGCTGCACCTCCAATATTGAAGGCCGCTGATCTTGAGCTCGACTTCGCTCGCCATCGCGTTTCTCGCGGCGAATCTGTTCTTGGCCTGAGCCCCAGGGAGTTTGAACTGCTGGCCTTTCTGGCAAAGAATCGAGGTCGGGTGTTCAGTCGAGATCTCCTTCTGGAGAAGGTATGGGGCTATGACTATGCCGGCAATACCCGCACCGTGGATGTTCACGTTCGCTGGCTGCGTCAGAAGATCGAGGATAATCCGTCTCACCCCCGGCATTTGTTGACGGTGCGAGGTGCCGGCTACAAGTTTGAGGTATAGAGATGTTTGGCAGCATCAGGTGGCGAATCGGTGCAGCTTTCCTTGTGCTCGTCCTGGTGTGCATGGGGGGATTGAGCGTTTATCTCTTGCATACCGTCAGGGATAACAACCTGGATGGACTGAGGACACAGCTTGCCAGCCAGGCGCAGCTGGTGAGCGATGCCAGCGAGCCGTATTTTGACCAGGGGTATGAAGAAAGCCTCGATGCCCTGGCGGAAAGGTTGGGGAACGAGGCGGGCACCCGAATTACCATTATTGCTGCTGATGGAACCGTGCTGGGTGATTCCGAGAAGGATCCTGAGGCCATGGAGAGCCACGCCAGCCGGCCCGAGGTGGTGCAGGCTCTCTCTGAAGGAGTGGGCAGCAGCATTCGTTACAGCGCCACACTGGGCTGTGATATGCTGTATGTCGCCGTGCCGGTGATGGTGGGAGGTAAAGTGGCTGGAGTCGCCAGGATATCTCTGTCACTGGCCGAGATAAATGAGTCTCTAGGTCAGATAAATACGGCGATAATTGCCGGAACGGCTATTGCTGCCGTGGTAGCTATCCTGGTGGCACTCTGGGTATCGCGGGCCACCACCGAACCGCTGAAACAGCTTACTCAAATGTCCCGGAGGATGGCTTATGGCGAACTTGACCAGAAGATACAGGTGTCCTCCAGCGGCGAAGTTGGCGAGCTCGCCAGGGCTTTCAACCAGATGTCAGCCAGGCTCGGGGAAATGGTGGGTCTTCTTACCAGTGAACGGGATAAGATGGCAGCTATTGTGTCCACCATGGACAGCAGCGTTATTATCGTTGACGGCGAGAGCCGGGTGAATATGGTCAACAGGGCGGCGGAGGCGCTGTTCAGGCTCTCTAAAGAGGGCTCACAGGGACACACGTTCATCGAGGTGGTGCGCGACCATGAGCTGGATGATGTTCTGCAGAAATGCCTGCGGACAGGGAAACAGCAGGAGGGGTTGGTGGAGGTTGAGTCCGGAAAGCAATTTCTCAGGGTGGTGGCCACGCCACTGGAGCAAGGAGCTCTGGTGCTGCTTCATGACCTTACCCGTCTTCGACGGCTGGAGACGGTGCGCCGGGATTTTATTGTCAACATCTCTCATGAGCTGCGCACGCCGATAACTTCGCTCAAGATTCTTACCGAAACTCTGCAGGATGGGGCGGTTGATGACAGCGTGGTAGCGCGGGATTTTCTGGACAGGATAAACGCTGAGGCGGACAGGCTGGCACAGATGGTGAGCGAGCTGGGGGAACTGTCGCGCATTGAGAGCGGCGAGGTCTCCCTCAAGATGGAGGCTGTTGATGTGGGAGAGGTGATGGAGCGAGCAGCGGACAGGCTTATGGCGCAGGTGGAGAGGGGAGGGCTTACCCTGGATGTAAATGTTCCTGTCGGCCTGCCGGAAGTGCTGGCCGACAAAGAGCGGATAGAGCAGGTTCTGGTCAACCTGCTTCACAACGCCACCAAGTTCACCCCGCGGGGCGGGAGAATCAGCCTCTCTGCTGGAACAGAGGCTGACGATATCCTCGTTTCCGTAGCCGACACAGGGGTAGGGATTCCTGCGGAGGACCTGCCTCGCATCTTTGAGCGCTTCTACAAAGTGGACAAGGCCCGGACAGGTGGTGGCACCGGCCTGGGGCTGGCCATCGCCAGGCACGTCGTTGAAGCCCATGGTGGCAGAATATGGGCGGAGGAAGGCATCGAGGGCAAGGGCTCTACCTTTACCTTCACTCTCCCCATAGCACCTGTGCCTTAACCATATTTTAAACGGGATTTAACTTCCTCTTAACCATACCTTAATCAGGCCTTAATTACCCCCTGCTATGCTTAAAATCGAGATGGAAAATCTGATGAGGCTAATTTCTATAAAAGGAGGCCTGCATGAAGTTGAGAGGAGCATAGAAGCGATGCGGAATGAGCAAAATAAACAAAAAAGGAGAAATCGTGTACAACAGAAATAGAAGAAGAAGTTTTTTGCTGCCCCTGTTCATACTAATTGTGGCTGCACTGGCGCTGGCCGGCTGTGGAGGGACAACATCATCTACTATCACCACCGGAGGCTCGACTACCGTTCAACCCCTGGCTGATAAATGGGCTAAGGCTTTTGAAGCACAGGACCCCGGGATTAAGGTCATCGTACAGGGGGGTGGCTCCAGCGCCGGCGTCAAGGGGTGCGCTCAGGGCACACTCGATATTGGTGCCGCTTCTCGCGAGCTCAAATCCAGTGAGACCGACCAGTGGCCGGATTTAGTGGTAACCCACGTGGCTGCCGATGGTGTGGCCATCGTGGTTCATCCCTCATGCAGCGTTACCAGCTTGACACTGGAAGAGATAAGGGATATCTTTGCCGCTGGCTCAAACAACACCTGGACGGTGCTGAACCGCGAGGAAGGTTCGGGAACCAGGGAAGTTTTTGAAAAGAAGGTGATGGCTGATGCCGAAGTTGCCTCCAACGCTGAGTTTTTGCCCTCCAATGGAGCGATAAAACAAAAGGTCGCCAGCACTGCCAATGCTATCGGCTACATCTCTTTGGGCTATGTTGATTCCTCAGTAAAGGCTTTGAGCATAGGCGGCATTGCCTGCAGCGAAGCCAATTGTCTTAGCGGAAGCTATCCTGTCACCCGCTACCTCAACTTTATAACTAAAGGAGAGCCAGCAGGACAGTCCGGGAAGTTCATCGACTTTTGCCTGGGCGCAAAGGGACAGAAGATCGTGGAGCAGGAGGGCTACATTAGTGTCAGGTAGCTCATCTTCAACTCCCTGCATGAGGGGATGGCGGCAGAGGCGCCATCCCCTCCCGGAAATGAGATGGTGAGGACGAATAATGCCGCGTTATTTTGTTGACCGTCTCTCAAGACACACTGTCTCCATTTTCGGGATAGCAGCCTTTTTAATCCTGGTGCTCATCGCTCTCTTCATCCTGAAGGATAGCTTACCCGCCCTCAAAGAAGTTGGCCTAATCGATATTCTTTTTGGCGCGAAGTGGTATCCGAGCCATGGCTCCTTTGGTATCTTGACCATGCTCGCCGGCTCGGTAGTAACTACTTTACTGGCGCTCGCGATAGCCGTGCCACTGGCGCTGGGCTGTGCTATCTTCCTGGCTGAGGTGGCTCCACCCCGCGTTCGCAGCATAACTAGGCCAGCAGTAGAGCTCCTGGTGGGCATCCCTTCGGTGGTCTATGGGTTGGTGGGAATGATCGTTCTCTGTCCTTTTATCGCTCGACTGAGCGGCACCGGCTCGGGGTCCTCGGTACTGGCAGCAGCCATCGTGCTGGCAATAATGGTTTTACCCACCATAACCAGCATTAGCGAGGATAATCTCCGTGCCGTGCCTGTCCATTACAAAGAGGGAGCCTTTGCCCTGGGGGCTACCCACTGGCAGACTATCTACCACGTTCTTTTGCCAGCAGCCCGCCGTGGCATCACCGCAGCTGTTATCCTGGGCACGGGTAGAGCTATTGGTGAGACTATGGCGATGATTATGGTCATTGGTAACTCGCCCATATTTCCCACCAGTATCTTCGGCCCGGCAAGGACGCTTACCGGCAACATCGCCGTCGAGATAGCATCTGCTACAGGGATACATGAGAGCGCCCTATTTGTTACTGGACTGGTACTCTTTATCCTGATCATGCTCATCAACGGCATAGGACTTATCGCCTACAGGAGGAGAGTGTGATAAAGCTATCACCCAAATTGATGCAAAAGATCGCCTGGGGCTTCACCTGGGCAGCAGGCATCATCAGTGTGCTCATTTTGGTACTTATCATTGGCTATGTTTTAGCCAAAGGTCTCCCTGTCATTAGCCTGGAATTCTTATTGACTTCGCCAGAGGGGGGGCTCAGTGGTGAGGGAGGTATTTTCTCCTGCATTGTCGCCACGCTGTGGCTGATAGCTATCACTATGGCTATCCTTATTCCCCTTGGGATAGGAGCAGCCATTTATTTAGCCGAATACGCCCCCGACAGCAAATTCACCAGGCTCATCCGCTACAGTGTGGATCTCCTGGCCGGAGTGCCTTCGATAGTCTTTGGTTTATTCGGCTTTGCTGTCTTCGTCATGGCGCTTCACCTGAGTTATTCCATTCTGGCCGGCGCACTGACCCTTGTCTGTCTGCTCCTGCCCTTCCTGGTGCGCAGCGCAGAGGAGGCAATAAGAACCGTGCCCCAAGAACAGCGCGAGGCTGCCCTGTCCCTGGGAGCAACCAGATGGCAGACCATAGTCCATGTAATTATGCCAGCGGCTCTGCCCGGTATAATTACCGGCATCATCCTGTGCGTTGGTGGCGCAGTAGCCGAATCAGCCTGTCTCTATGTAACTATGGGCGGCAGCGCTGCCATGCCGACATCGCTCCTTTCCGGGGGGCGGACACTGGCGGTGCATGTCTTCTACCTGGCGATGGAAACCAATGCCCTGGACAAGGCACTGGCTACCGGGGCAGTGCTTATCATACTCATCTTCATTATCAATCTCAGTACCAGGTGGCTGTCACAGCGCCTTCAAGCTAAAATGAGTGGAGGGACCTGATATGAATCCTAAGATACAGACCAAAGAGCTTGATTTTCATTATGGGAAAGTTCAGGCTCTCAAAAAGGTTACCCTGGATATAAAGGAGCACCAGGTAACGGCTCTCATCGGCCCATCGGGATGCGGTAAGTCAACATTCCTGCGCACTTTGAACCGGATGAATGATGTCATTCCCAACGCCCGGCTTGAAGGCGCGGTGTTTCTCGATGGATTGAATATCTACGCTCCGGAGGTAGATGTGGTAGAAGTGCGCAAGCGGGTAGGGATGGTCTTCCAGCAACCCAACCCCTTTCCCAAGTCCATATATGAGAACGTTATCTTTGGCCCACGAATGCTGGGATTGAACCATCGGACAAACCTCAATGATGTGGTGGAAAAAAGCCTCAGGGCCAGCGGACTATGGGATGAAGTCAAGGACAACCTGGGAAAATCTGGCATGGCTCTCTCTGGAGGGCAGCAACAGAGGCTATGCATTGCCCGTGCGCTGGCAATAGAGCCGGAGATTATTCTCATGGATGAACCTTGTTCATCTCTCGACCCCATTTCGACATTGAGAATAGAGGAGTTGATGCAGGAACTCAAGGGAAAATATACCATAGTCATCGTTACTCACAATATGCAGCAGGCAGCCCGCGCTTCTGACTGGACGGGCTTTTTCCTCCTGGGAGAAATGGTGGAGTATGGCCCAACCAGCGAGATATTCAGCCGGCCGAAGGATAAAAGAACCGAAGACTATATCACCGGCCGTTTTGGCTAGAGGAGGTTAGATATGACAAGAGAAAGTTTTGACCGCCACCTGCAGCAGCTTCAGGACGAGGTCCTGGTTTTGGGGAGCATGGTGGATAAAGCCATCGACCGCTCTATGAGAGCATTGAAAGGGCGGGACATGGAGATGGCGAGGCAGGTAGTTGCCGGCGACCGCAAGATAAACCAGAAACGCCTTGATATCGAGGAAAGGTGCGTTGAACTCATCATTAGCCAGCAGCCAGTGGCCAGCGACCTGAGGATTATCGTTGCCGTCCTGAATATTATTATCGACCTGGAGAGGATAGGCGACCATGCTGAGGGCACTGCCAAAATTGCTCTGATGATAGGCGATGAGCCGCCGCTGAAGCCCTTGATTGACCTGCCCCGCATGGCGGAAAAGGCTGGAGACATGCTTCGCCGGAGTCTGGTTGCCTTCATCAATCGCGATGTGGCATCTGCCAGGGAAATCAGCGCCGAGGATGATGAAATCGATAATCTCTATGACCAGGTTTACCGGGAGTTGCTGGTCTTTATGATGGAGGACCCTCGAACTATCACCAGGGCTACTCGCCTCATCTGGGTGGCTCATAACCTGGAGCGCAGCGCCGATAGAGTGACCAATATCTGCGAGCGCGTTGTCTTTACAGTAACCGGCAAGATGGAGGAGATAGGAGCATCGAAATATTGATGCGGAAAGAACGCGGGCGCTGCGGCTATGTCCATTGCCCTGGATTGGCTGGATGAAGTTTTTGGCTGAAAGGGAGGGTAGTCCGGTGCACTGCAAATCGCCGGTTGGCACCACTGCATACTGGAGATTCAACAACTTGACATAATGAGACAGGCGCTGTGCCTCTGCCGCTTGATGATTCCGCCGGCTATCAGGAGAAAGAAGTCCGTCCGCTCGTGCTCAGGCTCTCTCCTTCATCAGAGTCGCGATGCCGGTTCCGAATTCTACGCACCTGGCAAGTTCGCCTTCTGCAAGCGGCCCCTTCATCCCCTTTACCTTCAGCGATAGTCCCGGGGCCACCAGCTTCAATCCGGGGGCCTTCTCTCCTAGCTGCTTTTCCATTTTCTTAACCGCTTTTTCGAAGTCTTTAGCCAGATAGGTGTCGAAAACGGCCGCCGGCTTCCCTCCCAGGCCGGACTTTCCCAGATTATCGATGAATTTCTTGATGCCTCTCGTTGCCCCACCCATGTGGTTCGGAGAGCCCAGCAGAACGGCGTCGAACACGCCCAGGCGGTTCAGGTCCACATCGCGGGGTTCCGTGAGGAAGGCTTCTACTCCTGCCACCTGGTTCATT
This sequence comes from Dehalococcoidia bacterium, assembly GCA_021162545.1. GTDB lineage: Bacteria > Chloroflexota > Dehalococcoidia > GIF9 > AB-539-J10 > M55B177. The sequence continues at coordinate 13,227 of JAGGYM010000013.1, forward strand.
CCTTCGGCGATAGCCTGGGCAGCGGTCCTGGTGTTTCCGTATTTCGATTCGAAGATGATGATAGCTTTTGCCATAGGAGCACCTCCTGTTTTGGCGCTTGGTGGTTTGGGGTCACTGATAACGTTTTATTATTGTAAGCGACTCTTTCGAGGTTATCAACATCCACAGGATTTTTGGGGCTGCCGGCAGTCGAAGTTCGATAGCCTTTGCCTCGTTAACGTCCTTTTTACAACTTGGCAGGGCCCGGAGTATAATGATTGCGTTGACAAAGCGCGAGAATGAACGATTATACTAATCGGGGGGGGGAGTTAAAATGATAAGTTTATTGAGGAAAAGTGTGCTGGTGGGAATTGGCCTTGCTTACATGACCAAGGATAAAGTCGAAGAGGCGGCCAGGAAGATCGCTGCGGAGGATGATCTCTCCGAGGAAGAGGCCAGGGGGCTGGCTGAAGACCTGCTGAAGCAGTCGGAGGAATCAAGAAAGAACCTGAAGGCCCAGGTTGAGAAGTTCGTCAAGAGCACCCTGGAAAAAGTGGATATTCCCTCTCCCAGGGAGATGCGTGAGCTCGAGGCGCGGATTAAGAAGCTGGAAGAGCTGCTGGAAAAGCGCGACAGCGGCGCCTAGCAAAGACTTCTCTTTTTGTCGTTGTGAGTGTAGCGAAGGGGCAGCGAAGCAGTCTGATACAAGAAGCTCCTCTGAGAGTGAAATGTAATCTTCAGCTTATTTCACACAAGATTACTATCACTTCTTCATAATAAATATATATGGGGGCTGAGCGCCGGTAGCAGAAAGAGCTCCCACAAAGCCATGTCACTTATCTGAAATGACATGGTGGCAGTAAAGTGCAACTGGGACGAATATGAAGAAAAGTGTACCCGACAGAATAGTCGGTATATCCGTTATTGGCTTCATCATGGCTGCTCTGCTAGTAGCCGCGGATGAAGTTCTTGATGTCCCCGCTCATGTATTCGGTGCGCCACCTACCCCGATTAACTGGACTGAAATCGGCATAGAAGTACTTTGTGTGGCTGTGGTCGGTATCTTAACCGTATTCTTTATATCCAGATTGAATTTGGAGCGAAAGCAGGCACATGAGCGCATCCTCCACCTCAACACCATCCTGCGAACTATATACAATATCAACCAGCTTATCGTCAGGGTGAAGAGCCGTGATGAACTGCTTCAAGGCGCTTGTAACAAACTCGTCGAAACTCGGGGGTATGATGGTGCCTGGATCGTCCTGCTGGAAGCGAATGGTAAATTCCTGGCTGGCGAAGAGGCGGGGGTTGGGGAAGGTTTTTCAGCAATGGTCGACAGGTTGAAGAGTGGAGAGATGATGCGGTGCATCAAGCAGGCTATCGAGCAGCCTGATGTGGTTGTAGTGGTAAACCCGGCTGTTGAATGCGATGATTGTCCCCTGGTTGGGCCATGCACTAATAAAGCACGGATGATGGCTCACTTAAAATTTGAAAGCCGGCTCTATGGCTTTCTTAGCGTCACCCTTCCTGATGGGATGACTGCTGATGAGGAGGAAAGGGATTTGTTCTGCGAGATGGTGGATGACATCACCCTTGCCCTGCGCAACAGCGAACTCGATGAAGGGCGCAAGCAAGCCGAGGAAGAACTTAGGAGAAGCAAAGCCGTCCTTACTGAAGCACAACGGATCGCTCATATGGGAAATTGGATTTGGGATATAGTAAAGAATGAGCTGTCCTGGTCAGATGAGATATACCGCATCTTTGGCCTGACTCAACCGGCGTGTGAGACGACATTCGAGGCATTTTTGAATCTTGCCCATCCCGATGACAGGGAATTTGTTCAGAAATCAATTAGCGAGGCCTTGCATGAGCAAAAAAACTATAGTATTGACCATCGCGTCGTCTTGCCTGACGGCACGGTAAGGGCTATCCACGAGCAGGGTGAAGCTGTTTTTGATGAGGCAGGCAGGCCGATTCAGATGGTGGGCACGGTTCAGGACATCACCGAGTACAAGGAGGCTGAGGAGGCGTTGCAGCGGGAAAAAGCCTATGAGGGAAGCATTATTAATAGCGCACCTGACATGATATTTGCCGTTGATACGAAGAGAAATATCAGTTACATCAATAAAGCCATGGCACAATTTGTTGGAGTGGAACCACAGGAAGTTAAGGGAAAACCTTTGGCACAAGTCTTTGAGGAATTCAAGCTACTTACTCCAGGAAGGGCAGCTATCTTTGCAGAGAATATAGAGAAGCACCTGCAAACTGGCGAGCCAATAATTGGTGTAGAAATGGAAATGCGAAACGGGAAAGGCGGAATCGTCCCGTGTGTCTATTCGGAGTCAGGGATAATCGGTCCTCATGGTGAAGCAATGGGTGAGGTCGTCATAGTCAAGGACATTTCTAAGCGCAAGGAAATGGAGGAAAAGCTCATCATTACTGATAGGCTGGCTTCCGTTGGTGAACTGGCATCTGGAATTGCCCATGAAATGAATAACCCCCTGACCGGCGTCATCGGACTGTCGGAACTGCTACTTGAGAAAGACGTTCCCGATGGCATTAGAGAAGATTTGGAGACTGTACATAGTGAAGCTCAACGTGTTGCTGAAGTGGTGAAAAACCTCCTTACCTTTGCCCGAAAACACCTGCTGGCAAAGCAATCGCTCGATGTGAACGAGGTCATAAACAAGGTACTGGCACTGCGCGCCTACGAGCAGAAAGTGAACAACATTCAGGTCGATATCCAGTTTGGCCGGGACCTGCCACCAGTTCAGGCTGACTATTTCCAGTTACAGCAGGTGTTCCTCAACATCGTCATAAATGCTGAGTATTTCATGACTGAGGCGCACAACGGAGGCACCCTGATGATTACCACTGAAAAGGCGGGCGATTTCGTCAGGGTTTCCTTTGCCGACGATGGTCCGGGAATTGCCAGAGAAGACCTGACACACCTGCTTGACCCCTTCTTCACTACCAAGAGGGCGGGCAAAGGGACCGGGCTGGGCTTGAGCATCTGCCATGGGATAATCACCGAGCATGGCGGCAGAATATACGCTGAAAGCGAACTAGGTAAAGGGGCTACCTTCGTTGTGGAACTGCCGCAGGCGACCGAATGATGGGAGGAATGGTAAATATGGAAGGCTCCAGCGCTGGTAAAAAGAGGGTTCTTGTAGTTGAAGACGAACAGGTAATCAGTGATGTCTGCTCCAGAGTGCTTGTTGGTGAAGGGCTTGAGGTAGATATTGCTGTCAATGGAATGGAGGCTGAAGACAAGCTGCAGGAAAGAAACGACTATGACCTTATTCTTATCGATATCAGGACACCAGTAATGAACGGTAAGCAGCTCTATCAGTGGCTGGAAGAGAAACATCCGGAATTGTTAGGGGGGGTGATTTTCACCACCGGAGACGTGATGGGTGGTGATACTCTGAGTTTCCTGGAGCGGGTAGCGCGACCTTTTTTAGCTAAACCATTTACCCCGGGGCAGTTAAGAGACATCGTCAGGAAAAATATTGGGACGGATAAAGAATGACTGAAAAGCAGCACAGGATACTTATTGTTGACGACGAAAAAGTGATCAGGAGGGTTCTCCGTGCCAAGCTTTCAGACAGGGGTTACCAGTGCCTGGAGGCTGGTAACGCAGAGGAGGCCATGGACGAGATGAGAGCTAGCTTGCCTGATGTAGTCATGCTGGACATTATGATGCCCGGTAAGTTGGGAAGCGAGCTATTGCCGGAGATAAAAGCTGGCTATCCCGATACAGCGGTGATTATGATTACTGCTGTCATCGATGCCCCTATCGCTATCGAGTGCATGAGGCAAGGAGCTTATGATTATTTAACCAAGCCCTTCAGTCTGGACGAGGTAGTCCTGAGCGTAGATAGAGCCCTGGAGGATAGGCGGCTTAAGCTTGAACTAAAGAATTATCAGCAACATCTGGAGAAGATGGTTGAGGAAAGAACCAGAGAGCTCAGGCAAGCTGTCGAAAAGCTAAAGGTGGCCTCATTGGAGACTATCCTCCGGCTCGCACGAGCTGCTGAGTACAGGGATGAGAATACCGGTGCTCATATTAAGCGCATGAGCCAATACTGTGCCGCCATTGCCCGCAAGACAGGATTGAATACGGAGACCGTAGAAATTATCCTCTACGCAGCTCCCATGCACGATGTGGGCAAGATCGCCGTCCCGGACCGAATCCTGCTCAAGCCGGGGCCACTGAACCCGGATGAGTGGGAAGTGATGAAACAACATGCTGTCATCGGGGCACAGATACTGGAAGGCTCTGATGCTGAATTCATCAAAATGGCCAGCGTCATTGCCCTAACCCACCATGAGAAGTGGGATGGAAGCGGCTATCCCAGAGGACTTAAAGGTTCGAAGATTCCTCTGGCTGGGCGCATTGCTGCCATCGCCGACGTCTTCGATGCCATGACATCCAAACGGCCTTACAAGGAGCCCTTTTCACTGGAGAAAGCTCTTGGCATCATTAAACAGTGCGCGGGCAGCCACTTCGACCCTAAAGTAGTGGCTGCATTCTTTGCCGCTGAGGATGAAATATTGTCGATTAAAGAGACGTATAAAGATGAACAAGAGAGCCTGCTGGTTCAGATGGTTGGATAGAGGAAGAGGGCAGGAGGCTGGCTGAAGACCTGCTGAAGCAATCGGAGGAATCAAGAAAGAACCTGAGATTGCC
>JAGGYM010000008.1 GCA_021162545.1 Dehalococcoidia bacterium
AGGTGATGTCAACGCTGTCGGCGCTGGCCGTGAGGCCGAACATGGTCGCATGGCCGCTAAGCGTCAATTTGTTATCCGCGATGGCCACACCGAGGTCCCACTTCTCCTGCGCACGACCATTGAGGAGATAGTCCTCGCCCTGCGTCTCCAGGCTGTCGAGAGCATCATTGAGCTTGCTCACTACCGCTGCCGCGTCCCACTTCACAGTATGCACAGTGCCCCCCTCTTTCCAGGTGAACTGCAGTTTCGCCGTTCCGCTATCATCCACCACGTCGAGGCCAGTCAGTTTTCCCCCCAACGAATCCACCGTCAGCCCGCTGGCCTCGATGGCCTGGGTGAGGACGTCAGCAATTTTGTCCAGGTCTCCGGAAGACAGGGACGGCGTGAAGCCGGCGATGTTGATATTGCTGATGGCGGTCACCCGGGGCGACCCGCCGGACGCGCAGGCCACGGTCACCTCGATGTCATTGCCACCCTGGCCAAACTTGGGGCTCAGCCCCAGCGCCGATATTTGACCGTTTACCTTGACATCCAGCGAGCCGTCGAAGGTAAAGACAACATGGTTCAGCGCCACTTCTATGCTGCTATCCGCTGCCTTGCCCACGGTGCCGCTGACGTTAACCGTCATCGTGTGCGCATCGTCGCAATTCAACGCCACGGTCGGGCTCGTATGCGTTATCGAAGAGCCTTCGACCTGGTCGATGAGCCAGTCCCCAATTTGCCCCGCGTTGTACTGCACCGGCTCCTCGGCCCCAACCGTTGACAGAGGCCCCATTGCTATCCCCAGTGGCAACAGTAGAGACAGAGCAACCAGCAGATAAACCGCTTTCTTATACCAGGCGCGCTTGTTCATAATAAATTCACCCCCCGCGCTGCTTTCAGCACTACTATTATACCCCCATTTTTCTCATTGTCCAGTCTTTTTCTGCCAAAAATACAAATTTCTTGAGGCAGGCAGTGAAACAACCATGGCGGAAAGCTAAAAAGCCACCCGTGGCATTCACAGCAAGAAGGGAAAGAAAAAGAGAACCGGCATGGCAATAATAAGCAGCACGGGATGCCGCATTACCCAGGAGACCCAGGAAGGAATTGCAGGAGAAGTGCCGGAAGAAGGCTCCACCACCACCACCGTGAACCCACCGCTCTGTCCCCCCAGCATTACTTCATAGTTTCCAGGTGAGCTCTTGCTCACCTGGTAGCTCACCGTCCTGCCTTCCCCGGGAGCCAGGGTTATCTCGCGGCTGCTTTGCATCTCCCCGTTTATCACCAATTCCAGGGCATAGCTGCCCTCCGTGCCACCCTCGTTTCTCACCATTACCGAGATGGTAACCACCTGCCCCGGCTCAACTTCTCCAGGGCTGATAGTCAAATTGCTCACCACGAACGATGGAGGCAATGGAGGCGATGGCGATCCAGCAGTGGTAAAGGCCACCTCATCCCCATAGCTGTACCCCTCGGAATTATGAGCGCAGGCCCTGACATAATATGATGTCCCCTCCGAGAGACCCGTCACCGCTACCGCAAATGCGCCCGTGTCGAAAGACCCCGTGTCCTCCTGCTTGTTGTCGCCCACGTCGGGGTCGGGGGAAGTGCTCCAGCACACTCCTCTCCTGTCGCAGTCTTCACCCCCCGTTGACAGAATGTTTCCATGGCAGGTAGCCGAGGTCGCTTCTATCCCGGTGACCACACCGGTAACTACCGTCAGCCCCTCCACACCAGTTACCGCATCAGCCGTGGCATAATCATCCGACCACATGCCGCTATCATCATCCCACGACCAGGCACTGTAGTAATAGTGCCTGTCCGGGAGCAAATCCGTATCCGATGCGCTGCTGCCACTGCCAAAATATACTTCAACCCCGTTGCTTCTGCTCGTGGGATACCTTCCTTCCCTCCTCACTATCTTTGTCCCGGTGGCACCATCCCCCTTCGTCCAGAACAAATTTATCTCGTCGATACCCACCGCCACAGCGAAAAACCCTGCCGGCTTACCGGGTTTCCCTCGGGTCACCACATCCACCGTGGCATAACTATCCGACCACATGCCGCTGTCATCGTTCCATGACCAGGCGCTGTAATAGTAGTGCGTATTCGGGGACAAGCCCACATCCGACGCGCCGTTGCCACCACCAAAATACACTTCAATCCCATCATCTCTATCTGCGGGATAGCCGCCCTCTTTCCTCACTATCTTCGTCCCGGTGGCTCCATCGCCCTTCACCCAGGACAAATCTACCTGCGAGGTGCCAGCCGCGACGGCCGCGAACCCAGACGGCTCCTCAAGATTGCTGACGCAGGTAACCATGCCGATGGTGCGGGATTTATAGGATTCGGGAATGAGGTCGGTGACGTCCCAGCCATCGATATCAGCATGAACCGTCTGGCCGATGACGTCGTAATCACCCGGCTGGCTCCCCGGGGGAAAACTCAGGCCTATATGTTCATCAAACTGGCAGGTTTCGCCCGCCCAGTCGGGAACATCGTCCACGACGACAGTATATCCCTCGTTCAGCACTTTGGTATCGCCCGTTTCCCTGTGCTGTGCTACGAACTTTTCCGTGACTTCGGCCCTGTCTGCACCGAAGGGCATGTCCCTGATGCAGGTCACCTGCCCTGTGATATCGAGGTAAAACACCTCGCCTTCCTGCACCTCGTTATCGCTGAAGCTTACCAGGTAATCAACCTGGTAATAGTCATAGGGATTAAGGTCCAGCGCCGCCACCGGTGAAGGAGCGAGGGGAGCCGAGCATACCACCACGGCCAGGATAATTGACAGGATTCCTGCCCATCTCTTGCATCTCATTCAATCCTGCTCCCCAACTCGGGGAAGTTATACACTGCGGAGGGGAGTGCGTCAAGCCCTGCTCGCATTTACAAAGCTGGTTTTCTGGGCTAAAATACGAATGCCAGGGGCGGTTAGCTCAGCTGGTTAGAGCGCTTGCTTCACACGCAAGAGGTCAGAGGTTCAAGTCCTCTACTGCCCACCATACCAGGTTAAATCTTCACACGTTGCCGAAACGGCGCTGGCGCTGCTGGTATTTTGCCAGGGCTTCCTCCACCTCTTCTTGTCCAAAATCGGGCCACAGCACGGGGGTGAAGTAAAGCTCGCTGTAGGCTGCCTGCCAGATGAGGAAATTGCTCAGCCGCATCTCTCCTCCCGTGCGTATAATCAAGTCGGGGTCGGGAAGGCCGCCGGTATAGAGACGCAGGCTGAAGGAGTCCCTGTCTATTTTCTCAGGGGGAATTTCGTCGTTCACGATGTCCCTGACCGCCCGCACGATTTCATCGCGCCCGCCATAATCAAAGGCGAGGCAGAGCGTAATGCCGGTGTTGTTCCTGGTGAGCTCTATTGCTGCCTCTATCCTTTGCCCCAATTTGCCGGGCAGCCTGTCCAGCCTGCCGAGGTGCATCAGCCTGACATTTTCTTTATGGAAAGCGCGCGTTTCCCGGTCAACTTTGCCTGCCAGGAGACGGAGCAGGCCGGCAACTTCTATCCTGGGGCGGGCCCAGTTCTCGGTGGAGAAGGCATAAAGGGTCAGGTACTTGACTCCCATGCCGGCAAAAACCTTCACCACCGGGCGGATGTTTTCCCCTCCCACCTTGTGCCCCAAGAGACGGGGCAGGCCACGCTTCCTGGCCCATCTGCCGTTGCCGTCCATGATGACGGCCACATGCAAAGGAGGAGAGACCTGTTTGCTCACCATAAGCGGGCCTCCCGGGGAGGGGTATGCCAGGCCTTCCGCAGGTAATGGACCGCGCCCCGCTTCAAAACACTCAGCATCAGTTTACCATGCCAGTCAAAGGAAAAATCGGGTGACTTGAGCAAAGATTCAGCTATGTTTCCGGAGCTCAGTATATCAAACATCTTTTCGATTCTGCTGTCACTCAGTTTAGTATAAGCCCATCTGGCGCGGTAGTCGAGCGCAATTTCCCGTCCCATTCTCGCCTGCCACTCCTTCTGGTAACGATAAAGCCGGGCTGAAGACAGGTCATCCCTTTCAAGCGCCTCTGCAAGCACCTTGCTGGCTATCTCAGCACCCATCTGTCCAAAGTATATGCCGCCACCGGTGGTCGGCTTTACCTGCCCGGCGGCATCGCCGATAACCAGCATCCTGTCACCGCAGGTGTGGGGCAGGATGCCCACAGGAATAGCCTTCTGCCTTATTTCGGACTCCTGGCTTGTTATCCTGTCCCGGCAGGAGGGGCTGTGAAGGAACTTCTCCAGATGCAATTTAGCATGAGATGTTGACAGCAGTCCGGCGAGGGCTTTACCCGGCGAAGCGGGCACCAGCCAGGCAAAAAAGCCAGGGGCCATCTCCTGGCTGAAATATACTTCGACCTCATCGATGTCTCTGGCCTTAACCTCCACCTGAGCTCCAGCGGCAAAGCGCTTGATTCTGCCCAGACCCAGTTTTTGCGAAAGTGCCGGGTTAAATCCGTTAGCCAGCACTATCGCCCTGGAGACCGAAATTTCAGGGGAGCCGCGATGCAGGGCCTCGATTCGTGCCATGCCATGCTCTATGGCAATGTCGGTGACCCTAGAGGAAAAGAAGTACCTGGCGCCCCGTGCCTGCGCTTTTTCGGCGAGGGCCAGGTCGAGGGAAGCCCGGTCAACAATGCACGCCTGCACCCTCTCGCTCTGCAATCTCAATCGCTTCCCCAAAGGAGAAAAGAAACTGGCCGCGTTTGCCCTACCCCGTATCACCTCCGGGCCAATGTCAAAGGAGTCGAGGCACCCGGCGCTGATTATCCCCGTGCAGCACGCATTCAACCCCGGCGCGCTTTTCTGCTCAAAAACGGCCACGCTGTAGCCCGATGCGGCCAGCAGTCGGGCAGCGTGGCTGCCCGCAGGGCCCGCTCCCACTACGATGACGTCATAAAGTTGATTCGACAAGGCGCTACCTACCTAATTCACTCTGGCAGTGCTATTATATGACACGGAGCCTTCAGGGGATAGCCCTCATGGATTTAATCATGCCATAGATATGAAAAACCGGTATAGCGGGTTGGGCTGGGGATTGCTCGTGGCAGGCATAGGTCTTGCCCCCGTATCCTATTTATTGCTGCGCTCCGTGCCGCTGATTTCTCTGGGGATGGCCATGGTGGTGTCGGGGGCAGTGTGCCTGGTTCTGGGCAGGACCATGCCGAAAATCTCTCCTGAGGTGAGCATGCTCCTCATGGATACCGGCCTGGAGAATTTGAGTTCCCTGCTCGAGGAGCTGGGGTTGAAATCCAAAGGGATGTATTTGCCTTCCCGTCTGGCAGGCGGGAAACCACGAGCCATTATTCCCCTCCACAGCAATCCCCGCTTTCCCGCGGTAAGCGAACCCATGGCGGAGAGGTTGATAGTCTCCTGCGGAGAGGACCCCGAGGACATGGGCATAATGGTAACCACGGCGGGCTCGAACGTCATGGGCATGCTGGAAACGGAGGCGGGGACCTCTTCCGACGAGCTGGCTGCCGCGCTTACCACCATCCTGACAGGCACCCTGGACGTCGCCGCCGGCGTCAAGGTCGAGATGAATGGCAGCGAGGCTGAGGTTGCAGTATCCCGCCCCCGCCTGGGCAAAAACGAGACCTCCTGGGCCGAGCAAAGCCTGGGCAGCCCCATTGCCTCAATAGCAGCTTCATTGCTTGCGGAAGCGCTGGACGCCCCCGTGACAATAGAATCGGAAGAGTTACTATCGGGCGAAGACCTCATCAGATTGCGAATTCTGCACCTTCAGGACAAGAAGTGAGAATCTATGACAACTACATCATTATCCTGACAGGCCTTCTTCTGGCTACCGCCGTCATCTTCGCGTTCCTGGAAGAGACCCACCTGGACCTCTGTTTTTCCGTGTTCCTCATAGAGACCCTCATCCTGAACGAGTTGTGCATTTACCTCAACCCCAGGGCGAAGAAAGGCCTGAACACCGTCAACTATATGCTCTTTGCCGGATTCGCTCTCATCATGGCAGACAAGATAGTGAAGATAATATGGGGGTTCAGCACGCTGGAGATAATCTGGAGCATTGCCAGGATAAAGGCGGCAGGGATACTGGGGTTGTAAGGGGACCATGAAAAAGCCCGCGCTGATTTTGCTCGTCCTGGCAATGCTAGCTTCGACCCTCTGGGGGACAGTTGCCAGCGGGCTGACACAAATTCCTCACGAAAATCCCGCCACCGCTGAGAGCCGTGATAACATCGCCCTTCTTATGCTCCACTACGCTGATACCTTCGACCTGGTAGCCAGCGGGAAGTACCTTGAATCCAGAGATATGATAGAGCAACTGAAGCCGGACTACGCCCACCTCCCGGAAGAGTTAAAGTTCATCATGTCCCGCCTTAACGACCTGCTTGCTGATTTAACAGATGGGTTGGATAATCTGGATGCCGTGCTCGATGAATGCGAGAGTCTCCTTTCTCAGAACGAGCTGAATGAAGCCTCGTGGAAAATCACGGAGGCACGCGGGCTGTCCGCTGAAATTGGAAGCCTCGTCGGGAACGTTGACGCGGCCACGGACGAGATGCTCCTGCAGGCAGCGGCGTTTATCTCACCTCAGGAGGCAGCACGCGTGCAGGCGGCAAAGGCAAGACTTCAAGAGGAGCTGGACAGGCTGGCGCGGCTGGAGGACCAGTACAGAGCCCTGCAGGAAAGCATCGAAACTGAAGCTGAAGAAAAGGAAGCCCTGTCCGTGACCGATTTGACGCTGCACGTGAGCCAATCCCGTGCCTGGGTGGGAGAGAATCTTGCCGTGTCGGGCGTTCTCAAGGCTGACGGTGTGCCTCTCGTCGCTCGAGATGTGTCCCTGCATCTCAGGGGCAGGCATGTTGCCACCGTTACTACGAGGGGGGATGGCTACTACGCAGCCAGCTTCGCTCTGCCCTACTGGTGGTATGATATCGATGAGGTGGCAGTCCAGACTTTTTACCACCCGCGGGGGGAAGACGGTGGTAGTTTCACCGCCGCGTCGAGCGAAGAGACAGTCATCTCCGTTCTCTCCTATCCCTCGAGCCTGCAGCTAGAAGTTCCCGGAGAGATATATCCCGGCTCGCCCGTGAACATAAGGGGCAAGGTGAACTCGGGGGGCAACGTCGCCGGACGCGACGTCCGGGCATTGATGGAAGGGGAACTCCTCTTCCAGACCTTTACCGACGACAACGGTTACTTTCAGCACGACGTGGTGCTCGGGGATGAAAGCCATCAGGGCAAGCACCGCATGTATTTCATCGTTGCTCCCGATAACGAATCTTGCTCGGCGGGCGTTCTTGCCTTTTCTTCCGTGGACGTGTTGAAGGCAAAGCCCGAGATTACCATGCGCGCTCCCGGAGTCATCTTTTTGCCCCGGCGGTTTGAGCTGACTGGAGAAGTACATTCTCCGCTGCCTCTCCATGAAGCACAGGCTATATTGGAAGTTGCGGGAGCTTCTACCACCGCTACCCTGAACGAGGGAGATTTCAGCATGGAAATGGACCTGCCTTTCAGCTTCAGCAGGGCGGGGCCGGAGGAGGTGAAGTTGAGCCTTGTGCCCACCGAGCCGTGGCAGCTTCCCTCCGAATGCACTGTGAAGATATTCGTCATAAACCTGGCCTACCTGCTGGCAGTGGTGGCGGTGCTGCTCGCCCTGGCTGTGGTGGGATTGAGCATGCGCAGGTTCCATGGATCCTGGAGGAGAAAAGGTGAGCTTCCAGCAACTGCAGAAGATTCACGAGAGCCATTGCGCGAAGAAGACATCTGGTCGCCGGAAACAGGACCCGTCGTGGAAGAAAACAGGGGTATCATACTGAAGGCCTATTATGCGGCGGCGGCGTGGGTCCAGAAAGTAGCCGGGGTTTTATTCAGCCCCCAGATGACATTGAGAGAATTCCTGCACCAGGTTATCTCCCCACATAGCCGATTTGCCGGAGCGCTGGCACGACTTACCGGACTGGCAGAGAGGGCTCTTTACTCACGACACGTCCAGGGAAAAGATGAGGCTTCACTTGCGCGTGACCTGTCCGCACAGGTTAAGAAGCAGGGCAGGAGAGAGCGAGAAACATGAGAGGAAAAGATGTCCCTTCGTAAGATTTCACTGATGGTGCTGGCCATGATACTGATGCTGTCCGTGCTGGTGTGGTTCTATCCCTCCAGCAGTGATTTCGAGAAAGAGAACCCTTCATGGAACGGCGCCAGCGATTTCCTCGACAGATTTCAGGCTACGCCGTTGGATTCCTTCGACCTTCTACCGGCTGTACCCAGGGAGACCACACTCATAGTTGTCCCTTACCTGGAATTTACTTCCGCCGACCTGGAACAGCTGGGAAAATACGTCAGCTCGGGAGGAAATCTGGTTATTATGGATGACTTTGGCTGCGGCAACGAGATACTGGAATACCTGGAAGTCGAGGCCAGGTTCTCGGGGGCCCAGTTGCTGGACCCACTGTTCAACTATAAGAACAAGAACTTTCCCCGCATATTCAGCTTCGCCCCGGGCTTCGCCGGAGGGGAGGCGAAAAGCGTTACCTTCAACCATGCCACCTGCCTGGAAGGGGTCCCTCCGGGCCACGTTGCCGCACTGTCATCCTATCTCAGCTTCCTGGATGAAGACCAGAACGGAGAATGGAACGAAGGGGAAACGAAGGGCCCCCTTCCCGTGATGGCTGCCTTTGAAGTTGGAGAGGGCAGGCTAACGGTCGTGGCCGACCCCAGCATATTGATCAACGGCATGCTGGATATGGACGGCAACCGCGAGTTTCTGGAAGAGGTCTGCCCTGGGCAGATATATCTGGACCAGGCGCACCTGCCCGACGTTCTCCTGGATGAAGCCAAGGAGGGGCTGCGGGTGGCCCGCACCTGCCTGATAACCATATGGGGCACCCTGGGGCTTATAATACTTGTACTGGCGTTGACCTTGAAGCCGGTATGGAGACTGAGACCCCCGGGAGAGTAAACGCCGGCAAGCGAGTAAGAGAGTATATGAATTTGATGTTTCCGGTTCGAGTTTCAGGGTGTAGAATTTTATTTGAAGGAGGTTCTAATGAGCAACGAGCTGTTTTCTGTGCCTCAGAGAATTATGGATGCGATTTCCGAGGTCATCATCGGCAAGGATGATATCAAGGAGCTGTTGCTGGTGACTCTGCTGAGCGGGGGGCACCTGCTGATTGAGGGCCTGCCCGGCACGGGCAAGACCTCCATCGCCAAAACGTTCGCCCGGGCCATCAGCGGGGAATTCAAGAGGATTCAATTCACCCCCGACATGCTGCCCTCTGACATCACCGGTTTTTACATGCATTCCCCCGATGGCAGCTCCAAATTCGTGGCCGGGCCCATATTTGCCAACGTAGTGCTGGCCGATGAGCTGAACCGAGCGACGCCGAGGACCCAATCAGCCCTGCTCGAGGGCATGCAGGAAAACCAGGTGAGCATCGAAGGGACAACCCACAGGCTGGCTGCTCCACTGATGGTCATCGCCAGCCAGGTCCCCTACGGAGGCGCCGGCACCTATCCCCTGACCGAGGTGCAGGCAGACCGTTTTTTGCTCCGTGCCTGGAGCGGACATCCTTCGGAAGAGGAGGAAAAGAGCATAGTCAGCAAGATAGACCTCATTGAAGAGAGGGAATCGTCCCCGGTAGAGCAGGTAACGGGTCACGAAGAAATTTCGCAGCTTCGCCAGGCTGTCAGGGGCATCTACCTTTCGGAAAAGGTCCGCGATTACATTATCGCGCTGACATGGCACATAAGGCGCAACCCCGACGTCCTGGAGGGGCCCAGCCCCAGAGCGGGCATCGCCCTCTACAAGGCTTCCCGTGCCCTGGCGCTGCTCAGGCAAAGGGACTTCGTCACCCCCGACGACGTGAAGAATCTTTTTGTTCCGGCGCTGTGGCACCGCGTGATGGTGAAGCCCGAGGCCGAGATGGAGGAGGTGAAGCCCGTGGATATTATCGAAAAAGCCCTGTCCGAGGTGCCCGTGCCCAAAGAGCCATGAAAAACGCTCTCAGGATTTATCCTCTCGTTGCCCTGCTGATCGCCACGTGTCTCGTGCCGCTGCCTCACGCGGGCATAGCCGCAGCGCTGCTGGCGGCGGGTGCGTATCTTTTCATAGTAAGGCATCCCCACTGGGAGATTCCGCTCGCGCTGGCGCAACTCCTCGTTCTGCCGCTCCTCTACGAACCACTGCTGCATTTGCTTTCTCCCCTGATGGCGGTACCGCTGCTTCCCCTGATGGGCTGCGTCCTGAGGGAGAACGCACTAAGGCAACCCCTCCTGCACCCCACCAAGCGAAGGGAGCTGACTCCCGTTGCCAGGTCGGTGCTGGCTGCCCTGGCAGCGGCGATACTGGTTTCCCTTCTGCTGGGCAACCACGTGCTAACGATAACCGGCGGCGCGGCGCTCTTGTTTATCATCGCAGCAGCGATACGCACTTTGAGAAGGCTGTCACCACCCCCGCTGAAAGCAGCACAAAAGGAAGCCAGGGTCGTTGCCAGAAGCACGGGCAATTTGACGGTCGAACTCACCAGCGCAGCCAAAATGCCCCTTCACGTCGCCCTTAAATCCAGGTATCCCTGGATTTACCCCGACAGGACCAGGTTCTCAAACCTCAGCGGCGGGGTGAAGTTAGAGCTCACCTTCACGCCTTCGCTGTCAGGCCCATCGGAGCCCGGGTTTGATGCTTGCTTTACCGATGCCTGGGGGCTACTTCAGATGAGGCAGGTTCTCAATCCCATCAGCCTATACGTCGTTCCCCGTGCCAGGTATGCCGAATGGCTGGCCAGGAAGTACCTGGAGGAGACGGCAGCGGAGGCGGGCGTTACGGCACCCAGGTTTTCCCCCGTTGCCACGGGAATGGGGCACCGGGGAGGAGTGGAATACTGCAATAGCCGCGCTTATCTGCCGGGGGACAGGTTGAAGGATATGGACTGGAAGCACACCGCCAGAACGGGAGAATTTGTGGTCAAGGAATTTGAAGAGCAATCGAGGAAGATGGCAATAATTGCCGTCAACCTGGCGGTGGCAGACGCCGAAGAAGCGGACGACCTGGTTTACAATCTCACCGTCTCAGCGCTGACTCTGGCTGAAGAAATTATCCCCTGTGCGGTGGCAGCTTATAGCGGGGAAGCGGTGCTGGCAGCAACTCCCTTCCTGGACGCCAGGGAGCTGGTCAAGGAGGCGCTGCGACTGGGAAGAGAGGTGGTGCTGGTTGCGCCCCTTGAGAGGTATCTTCAACCGCCCGACATGAGGCAACTGCGGGTGTCACTGAGGCGCCTGCAGGGAGTGGATCTGGAACCGGCAAGGAGGCTGAGAAGGCTGCTTGAGGTCGAGAAGCGGGCGATTGACGAAGGAAGCAGAACGCATCCCGCAAGAGAAGCGCTGACCAGGGTTGCGGCCCGTGCTTCGCTTCCTGCCAGGATAGTGGTGATATCCGCCTGGAATCACGACAGCGAAGCTTTATCGCTGGCTCTGGGGGAGCTGGGGAAGCGGGGATATTCTACCGAGATAATGAAGCTAAAAAGCAAGGGCCACGAGGCACGAAAGGCAGGATTGCCGGCGGTGCGGGCCGGAGCTTGAAAAACCGGCGGATGGCAGTGACCCGGCACTTGAAAAAATGAGCCGGGCATTTCGATACTGGCAGGAGTTTGAGATTCATGAAGCTGGAGTGCGGAGTTTAGTTTTATGTTAGTGCTGGGCCATACTGGAATTACCCTTGGCGTCGCCACCGCACTGGATGCCATCCTGAGCAAGACATCTTTCCTCAGAGCTTACTCTGCTTCGCCTGCGTCCTCATCACCGGTGGACTCGCTTCCCACCGTTCCTTCGGGCAAAACCAGAACATCGTGGTTCGGCTCTCTGGCGCACCACATAGATATCCGCATCCTGCTGGTGGGCTCACTCCTCCCCGACATCATCGATAAGCCGGTGGGGCATTTCCTCTTCCGTGACGTCTTCGCCAACGGCAGGATATTCTGCCATACTCTCCTCTTTTTGCTCGTCATTTCTCTGGCAGGAATTTTTCTCTACCGCAGGAGCAGGAAGAACTGGCTTCTGGTCCTCGCCTTCGGCACCTTCACCCATCTCATCTTCGACCGGATGTGGCTCACTCCCCGGACGCTTTTCTGGCCACTGTACGGCTGGGCTTTCCCCCGAGGCGACCCCAACCCCATACACTGGCTGAGCGGGGTGCTGGCTGCCCTCCTGGCGGACCCTTCCACCTATATCCCCGAAGTCATCGGTGCCGCGATCCTGGGCATTTTCCTGTGGCAACTCATAAAAGCCAGCGCCGTGGGTAGCTTTATCCGGAGAGGGAAGGTAGAATGAAACTTGCAATGCCACGATGTAAAAGTGTGACGCCTGAGATAGAAAAGAGATAGATAAGGAGACAGCAGAATGCAGGAACATATACCGACCTATGACGAGGCGCTAGCGCTCCTCAAGGAATTCAATCAGAGCGAGAGCCTCTTGAAACACGCCTGTGCTGTGGAGGGCGTCATGCGCTACATGGCGCGGAAGGCAGGCGAAGACGAGGAGAAATGGGGAATCGTCGGACTGATGCATGACCTGGACTATGAACAATTCCCGGAACAGCACTGCCAGAAAACGCGGGAGATACTGGAGGCACGGGGCTGGCCCGAGGAGTACATTCGGGCGATTGTTTCTCACGGCTGGGGCATATGCAGCGATGCTGAGCCACAAAGCAGCATGGAGAAGACGCTCTACGCCATAGACGAACTGACGGGGCTCGTCACAGCGGCAGCCCTGGTGCGGCCTTCGAAGAGCGTGATGGACATGGAGACAAAATCGGTAATGAAAAAATGGAAGGATAAGTCCTTCGCTGCCGGCGTGAACCGCTCGATAATCGAGCAGGGAAGCGCCATGCTAGGAGTAGAGCTGAGAGAGCTGGTCAGCGATACCATTATGGGAATGCGCGAGGTGTCAGGGAAGATAGGACTTTAACTTTCCTCTCAACGGCGATGGCCCAACTCCCTTATGCCTGTTTTTCCACGGGCACGGGAACTGCAGAGATAATATCCTTCACTATGGCCTCCCCCGACTGCCCCTTTAGCCGGGATCCCGCATTGACGATCAGGCGGTGAGCCAGCACCGGAACTGCCACATGTTTTACGTCGTCGGGAATAACGTAATCGCGCCCCCGGATAGCAGCCAGCACCTGTGATGCCAGGTGAAGCCCCATAGAGGCACGAGGGCTGGCCCCCAGACTGATGTCCTGGTGTTCCCTGGTAGCCCTGGTGATAGCGGTGACATACTGGCAAACTGACTCTTCAACATAAACCTGGCGACACAGCTCTTGCAGTTCCAGCAGTTCATCCACGCCGATAACGCTTCCCAGGCTATCCAGCGGATTTGTTCGCTGGAAGCGAGAGAGGATATCCCTCTCCTCTTCCTGTGAAGGATAGCCTATCCTGATTCTCAACAGGAAACGGTCAAGCTGGGCCTCAGGCAGAGGAAAAGTGCCTTCCAGTTCCACGGGATTCTGCGTCGCGATAATCAGAAAAGGGCGCTGCAGGGAGACAGTATCCAGATCCACGGTGACCTGCTGCTCCTGCATACACTCCAGCAGGCACGCCTGAGTCCTGGGGGTAGCACGGTTTATCTCATCGACCAGAACTATATTGGCCATAATGGGCCCCGGGCGAAATTCAAACTCCGAGGTCTTCTGGTTGAAGTAGTGGATACCGGTAACATCTGAAGGCAACAGGTCTGGAGTGCACTGAATTCTCTTAAAACGGCAACCCAGAGAGCGGGCCGTTGCCCTCGCCAGCATGGTCTTCCCGATGCCAGGCACGTCTTCAAGCAATACATGCCCTTCACTGAACAAAGATACCATCACCAGCTCGATGACATCCTTTTTGCCAACGATAACTTCGCCCACGTTAGCTATAAACCTCTCCGCCGCCTCTCTCACCCTCGACACCTCAATCCTGACTGTCTCAACTGCTTCGCTCATTCGAAAATACCTCCTTTATGCCATCACTTTCATTAACCGGTCCGGTAGAGCGCCCCTTTTTTATCCTGTGCCAGCTTCGCTTCAACTGATGCAATTCACTCTCATCAGGCACCGAAGAGCCGTAACGCGCACTCACGTACCGGTGCGTGATAAAAGCCATGTCTTCCAGAAATTCCGGCTGGACTCCGGCCAGCGCATGAAGATATTCATAGGGAGTCTGTGACACCTGCCGTGGATAGCCAGCGGCAGAGGCCCACTCCAAGAGATAACGATAAATCTGGCGTACCGATTCGACCTCAGGGAGAAGTGAACTTTTTTGTTTCCCTTTCCTGAAGACCAACCATACGCAGGAGAGCTTTCGAAGAATCATTTTAAGTAGTCTCAAGAGGTCCGCTCTGAATGCGCCTTCCAGCGGTTCGAACTCCGATCCCTCCGTGCCGGCCACCTTGCGGCGTAGCCAGTCCAGTATTTGCGATGAGACTCTCCACAGGGCAACCAGGACAAAGCCTGCTACTACAACGACCCACACAATTCGCAGGGCGCTGCGGAGCGTTTCTGGCATAGACCACAAATGTGACTCCTCCGGGGCTCCTCCCTCAGGCACGGGCAAAGCCGACGGCAATTCCGGCGCCCCTCCGGACGAAGGAAAAAGGCCGGCGATAAAAGCCAGCACTCGGACAATCAAATCCCATAGCCATTTCAGTGCATCCAGCACCACCTGCAGCAACTCCGGGGTCACCACGAAGCCAACGACCAATCCCAGGGCGAGAACCAGTCCAATACCGGCCAGCAAGAGCTCCATCCAGCGACCCTGATGCAACCCCGAAAGCCAGCTCCTGCCCTCCCTGGCATGGGAGATAGACATTCCCGCCAGGGCGAAGAGAAAAAATGCCAGGGCAACGGGAATCAAGCAGGCAAGCTCAACCTCCAGCATGGAGGCAACGAAGAACATAATGAGCAGCATCACCAGCCCGAATTGAAACTCACTGGCAGAAGCGGAAAAGTCGAGCTTGTTGCCGGACAGGCGCTGTCCCAGCCACCACACGAGGGCAGTAATTACCAGGATAAGAAGCTCCGGACTGAAGGCATACACCATGCCGGCAATTGCCGGGGGAATCGCCTTAACCCAGGCGGTTTCAAACCAGCCCGCATCTCCGAAGAGCTGCACCTTTATCGTCATCAACGCCAGCACAGCCCACATCAACCAGCTCACAATGCGAACAGCCCAGGCCCCGGGCATCCTCATACGGAAGAGCAGCTTATTGCCACCGAAAGCCAGAGGATAGAAAAGCAGTATCCCTGAAACCGACAGCATCCCACCAGCCACCCGTTCGTTCAACAAAGCTACCAGCGCATACAGCCAGCACACCTCCATCCCCATCGTCGTGGCATACAGAACGCCCCTTTGCCAGTCCAGCCTCAACGCGCCCCCCGGCAGGTGGTCTCCGCCAGGTCACCGGGACACCTGATGCGCCGGCAGGGGATAGAATAACTCAAAACTTCTTCCTCTCCCTCTCCTGTCTGAAGAACCATTACCCTGTACCCTTTTTCCCTGAGGAAGATAAGCCTCCCAACCATCGCCTCAGAAATGCTCGAAAGTATGAAAACGATGGAGGTTCCCCAGGGCAGATTCCCCTGCTCACTCTGAAGGAAATCATCAAATGAAGTTTCAAAGGAGGCAGTTACCTTGGCCAGAGCTTCCAGTATGCTCATCAGTTGAGAGCTATCCCTGCCGGGAGGAATCCTGACGGGCCGACCTGTATCAGCCATCATCGTATTGACGAACAGCCCTGCTGCATTGCCCTGTTGAATAACATGACTGGCTATCGAAGCAGCGGCGCTGATACCAAGTTCAAAGCCTGCTGCATCATGCACTCCGCGACTCTGGAAACTGTCAACCGAGAGGAACAGCGCTACCTTAAGCGTGGTAGTTGACTCAAAGACCTTTACCAGCAAGCTCTGGTGACGGGCAGTCGCTTTCCAGTGGACGTGCTTCAGGCTATCCCTGGAATCATAGTCGCGTATCCCTATGATGCGCGATGGGTCTGCGAAAATGCGCCGTTCCGCCGTGGAGTCTCCGAGGGGATGCAGCGGTGGTATTCCCAACTCAGCAACGGGGAAAATTCTGGGATACACGATGAGATGGTCCTCCAGGAGTTCAATGGTTGAACGGCGATAGAAACCAAACATATCCCCGGAGGTGATTACAACCGGGCCCAGCGTATAATATCCCCGTTTATCACAAGACAGCCGGTGCCGCCAGCTCACCCCCGTGTACCACAACAGGGCGGTTGTTTCGCTCAACAACCCATAACCGGAACGGCTTCCCGGCGCGAGAGGGATATCATGAATGAATCCAGCGGGCACCTCATCATCCACCTGTATCCAGGGGAGCGGCAGAGGCTTGCGGTTAACAAGACGTAACTTTATCTCCACCTGCTCGCCGGGGAAAACGCGGTTTTCCTTCAGGACGCGCTGGCAGTAGATTCCCGCCAGCGAGAAACGGCTCCACAGCCAGGCTATCCCTATTGCAGACAGAGCCAGCCCCATGAAAATGACTATCAATGCCTGCCCCTTCCAGGCAGCCACCAGAAGGATTACCAGCAAAGCCAGCAGCCCAAACCTGCCAAAGAGATATCCCGCAGGTTGCAGCGAGAAACGGTTTTTCAATTTGAACCTTTCAGGAAGCCAAAGCTACATGATAGAATAGAAATGATTAAGGCACACCTCGCCTGGAACTATAGCGGTAATTATATCAACAGCAGTGCCAACTTGCGAGACGGGGTGAAACGCCGGGGAGGACCAGTCAATGGATAGAATGACCAGCGCGACGAAAAGGAGAATACTGCCAGGGAAATTACTCCCGGTGGTTATGTCACTTTTGCTGCTAGCCACCATGGCAATCTCGCTGCCGGGGTGCAGCGGGAAGGCGTACACCCAGACCCTCAAAATCACCGCCGAACCGGTGAATGTCAGCGGACTTGTCACCAAGGTAGAGTACTACCAGGACGGTGAACTGACAAACTCCCTTATCTTCATCGACGGCAACGGAGATAAGGTCATCGATGGGAAGTCCGGACCATCAAAGCAAAACTGCTGGCCCAATGGATGGGAATGGTTCGACGATATGTACGCCGAAGTTACCGTGGAACATTCCACCATGGAAACGGTGGGCAACAAGGTAAGAATCCAGGCCAGCAGCAATACCTATGATCTTCTACCTGCAGAATACGAGTGTGGAGATTTGTGACCCCAGCTGAGGCCAGCAATAAGCGGATATATCACTCTCCCCGGTGGAAGCCCTCCATCTTTTGACTTAACTTCCCCCTGAAGAGGTGTTAGAATTATATCTTGGAGAGGCGTAAATATGAGCGACATCCTGGATAAAGCTCAGGCACTTATCAAATGCAAGGAGTGCCCCTGGTACAAGAATTGTCTCACTCCGATGCAAATCAGCGCCGAGGACGTCGGTCAATTC
>JAGGYM010000045.1 GCA_021162545.1 Dehalococcoidia bacterium
CCGGCCACCAGCGGCGGGTTGCCGGACTGGCGCGCCTGGTGGGAGAGAAGATGGGTTTGGAGAGCGATGCGCTCCAGGGGCTTTATATCGGCGGGTTACTGCATGATATCGGAAAGATTTCCGTTCCCGAATCTATTCTCACCAAGCCGGGCAAGCTGAGTGAGGAAGAGTGGGCACTGGTTCGCTCCCATGCCAGACAGGGCTATGAGATATTGAAAGAGACCACCTTTCCCTGGCCGGTAGCCGGGATGGCATTGCATCATCACGAGCGGCTGGATGGCTCCGGATATCCCGATGGCCTCAGCGGCGATGAGCTAAGCCCGGAGGTTCGCATCCTGGGCGTCTGCGACGTGGTGGAGGCCATGAGTTCTTTTCGGCCCTACCGTCCGGCGAGAAGCAAAGAAGAGGTCATAGAGGAAATCAAGGAAGGCAGGGGCACGAAATACGATGCCGGCATAGTGGACATAATGCAAGAGATAATTGAAAGCGGGGGCTTGGAAGGGCTGGTTAGTGCCTGTCAATAACCACCTGCTTATTCCAGCAGCTTGCGGAACTCCTCTCGGCTCAAATTGGCCTCTTTTAGTATCTCTCGGAGTGTCCCCGTTTTCATTTCACGATGTCTAGGGATGACCACGGTGTGGTTAGTCTTTGGATGATAATACACCATATGGCTTCCCCTCTGTCTATCAAAAATAAATCCTGCTCGCTTCAGAGCTGTGGTCACCCTCTGCCAGTTGAGGCAGGGCAGTCGGCTCACACTGCCACCTCTCGTTCTTCAATTTGAGGTAAAGCCAATCCTCGCTCCTCGATACTTTCCAGATAGACTTCTATAGCCTCTCTGATATTAGCCGTAGCCTCATCAGTGGTTTCCCCTTGGGAGACACAACCTGGCAAGGCAGGCACATATGCTGTGTAGCCACCCTCCTCTTGGGGCTCCAAGACAACCTTATATTTCATCCTTGCCTCCTTTGCCTGCAGAATAACTCTTCTGTGACCTGGTTTCTGACCAATTCTAATGTAACTATGCTCGAAAAACAAGTGAGGTGGTCCCCATGATGCTTCAGGAGACCGGTAAAAGCCTCGCTGGTGAACTGAGCCCCCTGGTCGGTGTTGAAGATATCCGGTCTCCCCTTCTTGAGAGCCTTCTCCAGAGCCTCGACGCAGAAGTCAGTGCCCATGGTGTTGGATAGCCGCCAGGAGAGCACATACCGGCTGTACCAGTATATTATGGCTACAAGGTAGAGGAATCCCCTCGCCATGGGAATGTAAGTGATGTCCGCCGCTCTACGCTCAGCGACCCAAGGCGCTCTCCAAGAAATCCCTCTCTACCTTTCTTCTCCCTTTATTGCTTCCAGGGCTACCCTGGCTTTAAATGACGGGCTGTGTTTCCTTCGGTTCTGTTTCATGTCCTGCTCCTCCTGTTCTGTTTTTATTATTTTAGAAAGCAGAACCCGCTCTTAACAACCTGTCCTATTTTCGGGGACCACCTCAATATGAGATTGCCACGTCGCCTGCGGCTCCTCGCAATGACGAAAAAAGGCTATGCCCCTCGCAAAGACGAAGATGGGAGCAATTCGCTCTGGCTTCTGCTAGAATAGTGCCTCGCCAGAGATGGCAGGTTTCGGCAGCGATGACGCAAGAGCAAGAGATAGAAGGGAATAAAGGACGGAATAAGGGCCACGGGCGTGATGCGGGCACGGGTGGATTCGAGAATTTTATAGCTCTGGCGCTCAGCGAGGGCCCTCTTACCAGGGAAGAGCTCTTCACCAGGTTCCTGCGCTTCTCTACCAAATACGGATCTCAGTCCCGGAAGATACGGGAGAGCCTCTACTACCGGGACAGGGTGCTGCTGGACAGCTCTCTGGAGCGCATGCTGCAGCTGGGCCTGGTCACCGTGGATGACGGCGGAGTCTGCCAGCTGACGGATGAAGGTGAGAAGAAAGTCTCCCGTCTCAAAGGAGGCTCGGGGAATTACGCCGGCAGGCTGACCTCTTACATGAACAGTGTGGAGACGGCGTCGAGCGCATCGTTGCTTGTCAGCGGCTTGCTGGCGGCTCTCAAACTGGCGGTGGGTTTCACCTTCAACTGCATGGGGCTGATGGCCGACGGATTCGGTAACCTGATAGATGTGCTCTCCCTGATGGTAGTCTCGCTGGGCGGCAGGCTCAGGAACGGGCGTGGCCCCACGGTATTTATCATCGCCGCGATGTTCGCCGCCGCGGCTTTCGTGGGGTACGAAGCTGTCAAGCGGCTGTTCCTGCCGCAGACGGTTGAGGCGGGAATGATAACGATGCTCGTGGCGCTCGTGTCCGGCGTGGTCGGTTACGTCATGTCTGTCTATCAGGGTACGGTGGGACGGAATTCGGGCAGCCTGTCTCTGATAGCGCAGTCAGGGGACAGCAAGAGCGATGTCTTCGTGGCCGTTGTCGTGCTCGCCGGAATCGTATGTGCCAGGTTCGGAATATTCATCGTGGACTCGCTGGTGGGGCTGGCCATTGGCTTTATCATTTTGAAGTCGGCCATCGACCTGACCGTCGAGACGGTTGGGGCAGCCGGAGGGAAAGAGGGCTTCAAGGGAGGGCCCGGGGAGAGGTATCTCAGGACGTGGACGCTTTTCGTCCTGAAGGAAGTGCACAGCAGGGAAGATATCGTTTCAGAGTACGGAGAGAGCTTTTCCGTGGATGGATTGCCCATCGCGGAGCACTTCGGTTTCGCCCGGGAATTTGATTTCGAGGGCTACCTGGATGCGCTGTTGGAAGAGCTGGTTGCTGGTGGCCTGGTAACTGCCGGGGAAGATGGCTACTGCCTGACGAGCAGGGGAAGGAGTGCCTTGAGGAGGAAGCTGGCCTCTTGCAGATATGCCAGGGAGCGATGAAAGGAGCAGGCTGATGACGGAGTTGCTCTCGAAGACGAAATACCTTAACGGGCTGCAGTGTCCCAAATACCTCTGGACGCTTTTTCACCGTCCTGACCTGGTAGCTGAACCTGACGTCGCTACTTCCCACGCCTTTGAACAGGGACACCTGGTGGGAGAGCTGGCCCTGAAGCTCTTTTGCCGGGGCGTTGAAGTTCCTCAGAGGAGCTTCAACAAGAACATCGAGGAGACCGCCGAGCTCCTCCAACGACGCGTGACGCTCTTCGAAGCGGGCATCAGGGCCGGTGATCTCTACGCCAGGGCGGATATTCTCTGTCCCTCGGGAAGGGGCGAGTGGGATATTGTCGAGGTCAAGAGCTCTACAGCGGTTAAGCCCGTGCATGTGGATGATGTTGCCTTCCAGAAGCACTGCTATCAGGAATTCGGGTTGAAGATAAGGAAGTGCTTCCTGATATACGTCAACAATGAGTACGTCAGGCATGGCGAAATAGAGCCGGAGAAGTTTTTCCGCCTGGAAAACATCACCGGGGGGGTGGAGGAAGCTGGTCTGGAGATATGTCGGCGCATCGAAGAGTTGCAGGACGTCATTGCCCGGCAGAGCTGCCCTGAAGTTTCCATCGGGCGGCAGTGCAGCTATCCGTATCCCTGCCCTGTGCGGGGGTGCTGGGATTTTCTGCCCGGGGGCAACGTCTTCGAGCTTTATCGGGGAATGCAGAGGGCACAGGTGCTGTTCAAACTGGGGATAGTCTCCATCAAAGACGTTCCGTCCCATTTCAAACTCAGCGGCAATCAGCAAATACAGAGATGGTGCGCCCTGAGCGGTCAGCCCTCGGTGAACGGAGGTGCCATCGGGTCTTTTCTCAGGATATTGCGCTATCCTCTCTACTACCTTGATTTCGAGACCTTCAACCCGGTGATGCCGCTGTTCGACGGTACCAGGCCCTACCAGAGGATTCCCTTCCAGTTTTCCGTGCACGTGGTATGGAAAAAGGACGCGGCGCCAGAGCATCTGACCTTCCTGGCCAATGGACAGCACGACCCCAGGCCGGAGCTGATATCGCGGCTGATGGGGGCGCTCGGGGAGAGGGGCAGCGTGCTGGTTTACAACCGCTCCTTTGAAGAGGGCGTTTTGCACGAACTGGCCCGGGACTTTCCTGTGTGCGCCGATTGGGTGACAAGCGTTTGCGGCAGGATGGTTGACCTGCTGATTCCCTTCCGGAATTTTTATTATTATAACCCTTTGCAAAAGGGGAGCGTTTCTCTCAAGAAGGTGATGCCCGCGCTGACTGGCAGGGGATATGACGAAATGGAGATAAGCGAAGGCCAGGCTGCCAGCATTGCTTACGAAGAAGTTACTTACGGCGAAGCGTCACCGGAGAAGCGGTCGAAGGTCAGGGAAGACCTGGAGCGCTACTGCGGCAGGGACACCGAGGGGATGATATGGATCGTGGATGCCCTGCGGCGGCTGGTGAAGCAGGAAACGAAAAACAGGGAGTGAGAAGAGCCTCGTGACTATCCTTGCAGGCGACTGGAAAGTGACGGTGCCCTGTGGTATCATCAACTAAACCCTGCCGAAAGGAGATTAATTTGAAAATACTTTTTGTTTATCCGCAGTATCCGGATACCTTCTGGAGTTTCAAGCACGCTTTGAAATTTATTTCCAGAAAGGGCACCTTTGCTCCTCTGGGCCTGCTGACCGTAGCTGCCATGCTTCCTGATGAGTGGGAGAAAAAGCTGGTGGACATGAGCATAACGACCCTGATCGATAAGGACATCAAGTGGGCCGACTACGTCTTTATCAGTTCCATGGTAGTGCAGCGAGATTCGGCCAGGGAAGTGATTGACAGGTGCAATGAACTCGGGACCAAAATCGTTGCCGGTGGGCCCCTTTTTAACGCCGGGTACGAGGAATTTGGTTTCGATGACATAGACCATCTTATCTTCGGTGAGGCTGAAAATATACTGCCGGAGTTTTTGGAAGACATGGAGAAGGGTTGCGCCAGGCATATTTACACGGCAGGGGAACATCCGGATATAACGAAGACACCTGTGCCCTTGTGGTCGCTTGTCGATAAGAATAAATACCAGATGATGAGCATACAGTATTCGCGAGGGTGTCCTTTCAACTGCGAGTTCTGCGACATCATCGTGATGAATGGGCATGTGCCTAGAACCAAGGACAAGGGCCAGATAATAGCTGAGCTGGATATGTTATATAACCAGGGCTGGCGGAGCAGTGTCTTTTTCGTCGATGATAACTTCATCGGCAACAAGCGGAAGCTGAAGGAGGAGATTCTGCCGGCGATAATCGCCTGGGGGGAAGAGAGAAAGCACCCCTTCTCGTTTTATACGGAAGCATCCATAAATCTTGCCGATGATGAAGAGCTGATGCGATTGATGGCGGCAGCAGGATTTGACCAGATATTTGTTGGCATTGAAAGCCCTAATGAGGAAAGTCTGATTGAATGTAACAAGATGCCGAACAAAGGTCGCGATTTGCTGGCGGCGGTTAAGAAGATTCAAAATTATGGTTTTCAGGTGCAGGGAGGATTTATCGTGGGTTTCGATAGTGACCCGCTTTCAATTTTCAAGAGCCAGATAAATTTCATTCAGAAGAGCGGCATCGTTACTGCCATGGTCGGTGTGCTGATGGCTCCTCCGGGAACAACTCTGTACAAACGTTTGGAAAAAGAGAACCGCCTGTTGCCGGGGGGCACCGGTGACAATACCGATGGTTCTACCAACTTCAGGCCCAAAATGGGCCGTGAAGCGCTTGCCAGCGGCTACAAGCACATCCTGAATACCATTTATGCGCCCAAGCCGTACTGCGAACGCGTCAAGACCTTTCTCCGGGAGTATAGACCTCAAATCAAGAAAAAAGGCGATATTAGCCCTCGCTATATCTGGGCGCTGGTCAGGTCCATGTGGGTTCTGGGCATCTGGGAAAAAGGAAGAGTGCACTACTGGCGGCTGTTTGCCTGGACGCTGCTGAAAAAGCCCAGGTTTTTCTCTTTATCCGTAACCTTCGCCGTGCTGGGATACCACTTTCGCAAAGTTGCCGAAAAAATCGATAAGATGCCCGCGCCCGAGCTTGATGATGTGGATGGGGGGGAGCTGGAGCCGACAGCGCATAGCGCCTGACGCAGGCTGGCACTGCAGGCCGGAGGCGAGGCACCTCCCGGTGCGGTCAGGGTTTCACACTTCAGCTCTACTGAGGTAAAATCATCCTCATTGAACGATGTGGCCGTATAATTATCTCAGGGGAGACTCGCTCTTTGCTCTTCAGTCGTGCAAGGGCACGGCACACTGGCTTTGCCATGACGTCACTTTTCACAGCGCTTTTCCCAACCGTTACCAGAAGGATGGACTGGCCCGCGGTGAGTATTACCTGCCCTGCAGTGGCACCCGCTTCCCCTTCGTTATACTGCTTCATGGCCTGGGAGGAGGTGGAGAGAAGGATGTGGTACCCTGCCGGATAATGGCGCGGGATCTGGCGAAAGCGGGTGTGGCCGCATTTGTCCTGCAGTTTGAGATGCCCTTCGAGGAAGTGGAGGATGCTGACGGTAACAAGAGGTCGCTTCCCCTGATAGACAACTGGCTGGAAGTTTATCGGATGCTGGTTATCAACGCGCGCCAGGTGATAGACTGGGCTGAGGACAGGGATGAGCTGGATGAACGGAGGGTAGCTGTGGATGGCATAAGCATGGGGGGCATAGCCTCCAGCATAGCCATGGCGGTGGACAGGCGCATTATCGCCGGTGTCTTTCTGGTTTCGGGAGGGAACATGGAAGTAATAAGCTGGGGGAGCAAAGACGACCTGTCGCGAAAGGCTCATGGGTGTACCAGGGCACAGTGCCGCGAGGTATATGCCCGCTACCCGCAATATCTGTCTGACGTGAGAGAGAAGGGCCTCGAGAACGTGATTCCGGCAAAGGAATGCTTCCTCTTCGACCCGCTCACCTTCGCGCCTCATCTCCGCGGACGCCCCATGCTGATGCTCAACGCCGAGCATGATGACTTCGTGCCGGGAGAATCCGTCCTCGAGATGTGGGAGGCGTGCGGCCGCCCGCGCCTGGTATGGCTCGACGCGGGGCATAACACTGTCTTCCTGCGCCATAATGCTATCAGGAGAGAAGTTATCGCCTTTCTGGGGGAGGCCTTCGGGCTGGAAGGCGCGGAGGCATAGGCTGAAGGCGGCAGGCAATATAAGCAAGAAAGAGCAACCATATCAGGGCGATAAGTTCCGGAGACTCTGTTTATGGAAAAAGCACCGCCGGCTCGGAGGGGA
>JAGGYM010000046.1 GCA_021162545.1 Dehalococcoidia bacterium
ATTTTCAATAACTACCTGTGCCACTTATGCTGTTCCTTCTCCATATCATGTCGCAACACTTCCCCCAAAAAGCCAACAAGTCTCTCTCCAAAACATAAACCGACTCGAGGATATGCTTCTACATAATTCCCTTCCCATAAATCCTCTTGTTCTCAGGCATTGTAGCCCCAATTAAGGCCGATAATCAATACCTTGGGATGATGATATTATTTTTTCCCACCAGCATTCACCTCTAATCTCGCATGTGTCAAAAGCCTTTAGGCAGGAGCACGATGATTACCGGCTACACGGCTCACTGGGATATCTGACACCGGCGGAGTTTGCCAGAAGATACTACGAAAGGCATAAAGAGAAACAGACTATACAACCATGGGAGAAAGCAGGAAGTCTCTCATTGTAGGTGGTACTAAAAACGGGGGCACCCCAGCACCCCGTAACCAAGAGCAAAAACGAACGAAGGCACAGTGAGGGCAGTTACGTCTGCAGGTAGGGATACTTCAAGAAAGTCTCAGTTGTTTCCTTGCGTATTCTCTGAGCGGCTTGAACTCGCGTTTTTCCAGCTTATACACGAAATCGTCTGGGAAGCAAATTCTATTGTAGCGAGCATCCATGCTTCGCTGATACAGAGCCAGGTACGTACTCCCAACTGGTGTAGTTAGACTGGAACACTGTGCAACGGCTTTATTGCGTGTCTTATGGTCTCTCGGCTTCTGTAAATCCGCAGGCAAGAAAGCATCCTGACTTAATATAGCGTCTATATAGTGCAGCGAAGCATAAAAAAGGACAACTACCGCCCATTCGTTGAACGTAGCTGCATCCATTTTGGTCATATTGTATTTCTTATAGAATTCTTCGTTCCTTTCAGCTTTGGAGATATGGAATTGGATAGCAGTCATGTCAACGCTCCCAGATAATCCTGGCGTCTGCAGGGATAATACTATCCGGCCCCTGATTCTCGGAGAGCTCTGAAATGTTCAGCACGTTAAAGTCGAGGGATACGTGGTCTTCTAACTTACTAAATATGTGCAACTGAGCGTCGTATATGGGAGTACGCAGTGAATCCTCAAATGCCGGGGCATCAATTATGGTCCAGATGGTAGCGATATCCGCGGTCTCAACAAGTGCCACTTTCTGCACTATATCAATAGTGCTGACCATTTTTACATAGGCTGTGGATAGCTTAGTGATTGTGTCTCCTTCCAGTGGGGAATGTAGCTCATCAACTTTCCTGGATAGTCCATCAACTCTTCTTTCTGAAGCTGCGAGCTCTTGCGTTAGTGAATGCACAGTCATACGCAGAGTATCTATTTCCTGTCTCAGTTCAGTCATATCATCGCGGAATTCAGTTCGAGGTAAGTCGCGTCCTTTATGAAGTATTTCTAGCCAGTTTTGGAATAGAGCATTGGTCTGAAGAATATGTCGGGAATATACAGACTCACGGGGAGTTAATTGGCGAATTACGCCCATTCCTGCGGGCTGTAACATCTTGTTTAGCGCATCTTCCATGGAAAAGGGCTTCTTATTCAGCTTTTGGGGCACGCTTATACTCCTTTGAAACAAATTTATCTGATATCGTGTTGCCTTCCTGTAGCATCTTATCAGCTAAAGATCTGTCAATTTTAGATCGGTATTTAAAGGCTATGGTTTCAACCAGCGCTCCCTGAGTTGGAGCTTCCAGGAATACATCATATTTTGTCTCGCCATTATCTAGTTTTACCAGATGAAGACCCTGAATTTTATCAAAGGGCTTATTGGGGACCTCGATATAGTTCATAGGCAAGCTGATGATAGGCCTGGGGTGTAAGCTTTTTCCAAATGTGAAAGAGACATTACATTCAAAATTCAACTCTTCCTTTACCAAAGAAAGCACATTAATAAGTTGCTCTATTCGAGGAAGAGACCTGGATAATCTTCCTCCACTTACCGTTTGATAGACAAATTTGGCCTCAAAATCCCGGGAATCTTTGTTGATTCCTCTAACCACGGCTAGCGCTCTATGCCCCTTATACGAATCAAGGAAAACACTATCACCATCCTTGTCTGGATGTGAGCTATCTTGTATTTTCGAAACCAGGTCACCGGATAACGACAGAGTAGTGGAAAACTGTAGCAATGTGGCATTACGTAATTTGAGATCCGGCTGCATATCAACTCCTTACAAGGAAAAGCGTACAAGCTTATTGTATACTGCTGTTACGTCAAATTTCAATCTGAATATTAGGTCCCGTTCAGCTGCTTGTCAAGAGTACGAATTGCGCCACAATTATTGTTGCCGAAAGTGGTATCGTTGCCTCAAAAAAATGTTATCCGAAGACAGGAAGGAAGATGGCACAAGACAGCTACCGGGAACAAGGTGGCAGATACCGCACCCTCGTCACGTTATGTCAAATTCTCCTGATGCAAAAGATAGAGGGGCACGCCAAGAAGTATTTACAGGGTTCTGGGCAGCACCCTTATGATTGGGCAGGAAGGGTCTGGAGCGTCTGGCGGGTATGTTACAATGCGGCTACAAAGAAAGATGGTGTTACTTAAGAGCATAAAGAGCACTGCCAGGAACGGGCTCAAGGTTCTGGTATTACTGCTGGACGACGTCGTTATAATAGCATTGATTTTCCTGGTTGCCAGGGAACTGGAAATAAAAATTCCTTTGCCGGTTATTATTCTTACGGGGTTGCTGCTTGCCGGGGCTAATTTTGCCGTGTATAAAGCAGTTATGCCAACTTTCCACAAAAAACCGCTTACCGGGGCTGAAGGGCTAATAGGCGCCACCGGAAATGTGGTAACTGAGTTAACGCCAGTTGGGACTATCCGAATCGAGGGCGAATTGTGGAAGGCAAGATCGGCTGGTAAAAATATAGCGGCTGACGAAGAAGTGGAGGTTCTGAAACTGCATGGCCTCACGCTAACGGTCAGAGATAAAACCAGGTAGTTGAAGCTGGTTGAACTACTGAGGCGGTCCCCGGAATTGCTGTATCAATGGGTAGAACGGCTCAGTTCGCATAGCAGCGTCAGAAAGGCCAGATTGTGCAATTCACCAAATCAGTTTTAAGATTGGCTCTATCGGAACATCCGGGCAAGGATTCTGGGCTTAATAAACCTCATCGTGCTTGCCGATGTCAATTAGCAGGATGTCTTGCTCATCCAAGAACTGGAACACTATTCGGCAATCATAGGCCACGACGAAAGCCCACAAACCTCTCAACTTACCACTGAGCTTATGCGTTCTCAAGGAAGGGTGATGAGGATTAGCAACAAAGGCTTCCAGAGACTGGGCAATCTTGGATTTCAAATCTGGATTAGCAGCCGCTACCCTCTTGTAAGCTCTTTTGAAGCTGCTACCCCAAATAAGATTGATTACGCCTCCAGCTCTCGAAAAAGGTCGGAAGGGGTTCCTTTAGAGGTTAGACCTTTCTTATGCTCCTCAAGCGTCTGGCGAGTGTTCGCCAGGATATCCTCCCGCCTTTTCTCCCTGTATCTGTTCCTGATGAGCTCAACAAGCAAGTCCTGGTCATCTAAAGGCATTTCATCTACCTTGCCCAGTATCTCATCCAGTATGTTCTGGGTTCCCATTGGCAACCTCCCTGACATAATTCAGTCTAACATCGCCGGTTGGCTTCGTCAATCCACTCGGTTGCCCCACACCATATTCGTGAGGTGGCAATCTCTGTAACCTGGTCACGTTATGTCAAGTTCTCCTGATGCAAAAGATAGATGGGGCACGCCGAAAGCACCCCGACTGCTACCGCGACAGCCCTCCGGGGCTGGCTGTGGGAGACGAGCCGGAGATTGCCACGTCGTTCCTTCGCTGAGATTGCCACGGGGCTGTGCTCCTCGCAATGACAAAAGAGGAAGGCTCGCAATGACGAAGGGGGGGGATTGGATTGCTCCGCTGCCTCTTCGCTACATTCAGGGCTTCGGCTCACTACAGCGACCCTTTCTCGTCTTTGCGAGGAGTGTAACGAAGTGTAGCGACGTGGCAATCTATTTCTACGTGGGTGGTCTCCGAGATTGCCACGGGGCCTGCGGCTTCTCGCAATGACAAAAAGGGGTGCCGCTCGCAATGACGAAGGGGGGGATTGGATTGCTCCGCTGCCTCTTCGCTACATTCAGGGCTTCGGCTCACCACAACGACCCTTTCTCGTCTTTGCGAGGAGTGTAACGAAGTGTAGCGACGTGGCAATCTATTTCTACGTGGGTGGTCTCCGAGGTTGCCACGGGGCCTGCGGCTTCTCGCAATGACAAAAAAGGAAGGCTCGCAATGACGAAGTGGGATGCCGCTCGCAATGACGAAGAGAAAGAGCCGCCCTTTGCCTTTGCCTTTGCCTTCCCCTCACCGGGCTCATTTGAGCCGGCGGAGGAAATGGTGGGGGGTGGAGGCTCCGGGCTGCCGGCGGGACACCGGATGGATGACACCTCTATGGCGCTTTGCCTGGCTGAAAGCATGATAGAGCAGCACGGATTTAATCCAGTTGTCCCGGTGGCTTGACATTGTTTATTATACTTGGTATGTTTAGTGCGTAGGCAACTATAGGCAAAAAGTAAACAAAAACGAGGTAATGTTTACGATGTTAAACGTATATGAACTGAAAGAAAAGTTTGGGGAGGTTGGGCTTAAAATATCCGATTTACAGTCACAGCCCAGGATATTCAATGGGGTGCCTGACTTCGTGGCTCGAGTTGACATGGATGGAAGGGAAATCGAACTGATGATTGAAGTGAAGGAACGCCCCCACCTGGTAGCTTTACGCTTGGCAGCTGGCGCGATAAAGCAATATGCCGGTCCAAATCAAATTCCAATGGTTGCATCTCATTTCATGGGGCCAAACCGAAGAGCGCTTCTCAAGGAGATGGGTGTTGGTTACATAGATATGGCTGGAAACATATATTTGAGAGCCCCTGGTGTTTTCATAGAGCGAGAAGAGAAACGAAATCCTTTTGGCTATGAGCGTAGAGGATTGAATCCCTACTCGGACAAAGCATCGATAATACTACGCATACTGATGAATGAGCCGAGCCGAAAATGGAAGATTCGGGAGATAGCCAGGGCCGGTAATATCAACCCCGGTTGGGTTTCTCGGGTTGTTGATAGTTTAGTAGAACGAGGTTTGATCGAGTTTAGTCGCCAGGATGGGATAGCATTGCTGCGGGGCGAGGACATGCTTAAGGAGTGGGCAGACATTTATGACTGGCGTCGAAACAAATTTTACCACTATTATTGCCATGCATTGGACTTTCAAGAAGTCCTCGAGAAAATCAGCAGGCTTAACCTCTATAGAGATAAAATTATCGCACTTGGATTTCAAGCCGGGGCTTATCTGGTCTCTCCTTATTCTACATTCAATCAAGTACATCTCCTGGTTGATGGGCCTTCCTTTGATATAATTCGCCCCGAGATTGAAAGGCAACTGGAATTGGAGTCAAGGAGAGAAGGGGCAAACTTGATCCTGGTCCGTCCTTACTACAAATACGCAGCTCTCTTCGGTGCCCGAAAGATCGAAAATTGGTGGGTAGTTTCAGACATTCAGTTATATTTGGATTTAAATAGATATCCACTTCGAGGCCAGGAGCAAGCGGAACATTTGTTGGAGAAGGTTATACAACCTGGATTTAAAAAGACGATGAGGGGCACACGTGGAAGCAAGCAAGGCTGATCTTCTATCACTGCTTAAGGCAATAGAGGTTTTGGCACCTTACCTGGATGAAATCGTAATAGTCGGTGGATGGGTTCCTTTCCTGTATCGCAGATATGGTCAGATGCCTTCTCGGCATCCATCGTTACGCACGATGGATATAGATGTTGTCGTTCCGAGACATGTGGAGGAGCGCGGGCGTCCAACTATTGATGAACTGTTATCCAGTGCAGGATACAAGGCACGCTTCTATGGCTCAGATGTCCCGGTAGTCAAGTACGAGCTTACTTCTCCGGTTACCGAGATTGAGTTTCTCACGCCAGAGGTTGGGCGACCCGGCAAGGCAGCACTTGCTGTACAACATGGCCTTACTACGCAAGCACTTAGATATCTACAGATTCTCCTGGAAAACACCAGGAAAATAGAGGTAAACGATACTATATGCGGCTCAGCTCTCAATTTAGTTGTGAGAGTACCTTCACCTGGTGCCTTTATTTATCAGAAGGGGCTCACGCTCTCTCACAGGCATTCCAAAGTATCTAAGGATCTCTACTACATCTTTAACTTAATAGATTCCTCTAAGGAATTGCGGGATTCAATCCCGGTAGAAATTAACTCTTTGCAGTCACAGTATTCCGCCGGGTGGTTTCGTAGCTTTATTAGAAATCTAAATAAGTATTTCCCTGAATCAGGTGCTGAAGGCCCTGCTCTGGTGGCAACACAGTATAGCGGCCCTATGCCCGCCGAGACTTTTCGAAACTATGCTTATCGTACCTTCCGAGACTTCATCCAGGCACTGCGTGGGAAATAGCTGCACGGTGACGCGATATATGAAACCACTACCCATAATCTATAACCGGTGCCAATCGTTACCGCCATGATAGTAGCTCCCAAATATGCATTGCGCTTTCCTGACAACCGCTACCCCGAAATCCTTCAGGGGCACCCCAGCGGGAGACGAGCCGGAGATTGCCACGTCGTTCCTTTGCTGAGATTGCCACGGGGCTGTGCCCCTCGCAATGACAAAAGAGAAAGACCACCCCGACCACACTTACCCACCACCCCGAAATCATCCCGGAGCACCCCAATAAGAAACATGCCCTTGGAATTCCCTGAAGACACCAGCCACCACCCTTTGCCTTCCCCTCACCGGGCTCATTTGAGCCGGCGGAGGAAATGGTGGGTGGTGAAGGCTCCTGGCTGCCAGCGGGACACCGGACGGATGACGCCTCTATGGCGCTTTGCCTGGCTGAAAGCATGATAGAGCAGCACGGATTTAATCCAGTTGTCCCGGTGGCTTGACCCGCTGCCTGCGGGCAGCGGGTATCTGAAGCTGGGAAGCTGCGGCATGTTCTACCGGACAGCCATTTGCCTGGCAGGCGCTCGTCTTGTGGCGGTTTGTCTGTCGGGCGCCCGTCTTGCTGCGACACGCTGTGGTCGCTGCTGATGGCGCAGTTCACTGTGCGGCGCAGGCATGGTGTAATCAAAGTTTTGCAGCGTCATGCGTGCCAGCGGCGCGTTAAGAAGCTTTTCAAGAACGCGTATCTTATCCGCGTCGGCAGCGGTGACAAACGTTAAGGCTCTGCCGCTTTTGTCAACCCGCCCGGTACGGCCGATGCGGTGAATGTAGTCGTCCGAACTTTCGGGCATATCGAAGTTGATTACGTGGGAAATGCTCAGGACATCAAGACCGCGGGCGGCAATATCGGTCGCCACCAGGATCTTGATCGAGCCGTTGCGGAAGCCTCTAAGTGCAACCTGTCTCTGGTTCTGGGACATGTTTCCCTGCAGTGAAGCCACCCTGTGGCCGGCTCTGTGCAGTTGCTGCGCCACCTTTTCGGCGCGGTGCTTGGTGCGGGTGAAGACAAGGACCGAATCGGTTTTGATTTCTTTCAAAACTTCCTTCAGCAGCTCTGCCTTGAGGTGCTGCGGTACCGGGTAGAGACAGTGCGAGACAGTTTTGGCGGGTAGAGCACGGTCGACTTGTATGGTAACCGGGTCATGCAGGACTTCACGCGTCAGGCGGCGGATGTTGTCAGGCATGGTCGCTGAAAAGAGCAAGGTCTGTCGCTTCTGCAGAATGCAATGCAGAATATTGCGAATATCGGGCAAAAAACCCATGTCGAGCATCCGGTCAGCCTCGTCAATGACCAGGACTTCCAGGCCAGACAAATCTATAGTTCCTCTCCAGAGATGGTCGAGCAGCCGGCCGGGGCAGGCTACCACGACTTCGGGGTTTCCCTGCAAGTTTTGGATTTGCCGGTCAATGTTGACGCCACCGTAAACGGCAACGCTCTGCAGCCTGGTCCTGCGCCCCAGGTTGCTGGCAACCGCGCAGGTCTGCTCGGCCAGCTCGCGCGTGGGTGAGATTACCAGGGCCCGGACGCATTCCCGCGGGCTTGATTGCAGGTGATCCAGAATAGGCAGCACGAAAGCCGCCGTCTTTCCCGTTCCTGTCTGGGCTAACCCAATGACATCCCGCCCCTGCATAATGGGGGGGATGGCCTGTGCTTGTATTGGTGTGGGTATGGTATAACCGAACTCACGTACACCGGCCATGATGCTCGGACCAAAATTAAAGGTATCGAAATTCATTAAACTCCCTTGTGTAATACGAGTCAAGAGACTGGATATAGGTCAGGTGGCTCAAATTATTTAGTATTTTATTTCTCTTTTTTTTATTGGGGCGGCTATTGTTTCTTATCTTGGAAGTTGCCGCCCCACTTTTCTTCCAAAGGGGCGCCGTGAATCCACTGCGCAATTCATCTTCGGTTGTTTCGGGCGATATCTTACCCGCAAGGATATTTACGGTACCCCCCCTTTTACCAAACCTGTTACCCTGCTCCGGTTTGTACGGGGCAGGTAGTAAAAGTTTTTCGCAACTGTCGATACTAATTCACGCCGCCGCCTTACCTAGTATCTCCTCTTGCCACTCCTGCCGCCACCACCGTAACCACCACCACCGCCATAGCCACCACTCCTTCTGTTGCCAAAGGAACCACCGCCCCTGCTGTCCTCGCGGGGACGGGACTCGTTAACCACGATAGTCCGGTCGTTCAGCGTCTTACCGTTAAGCTCCGCCATAGCGGCTTCGGCCTCAGTCTTCGATGCCATTTCTACGAAGGCAAAGCCCCTGGGCCGCCCGCTGAACTTGTCGGTAGGAATAGCTACAGATTCCACCTTTCCAAAGGCACCGAATTCTGCCGAAAGCTCGTCCTCGGTAACATCAAAGGATAGATTGCCCACATACATTTTCATAATTTACTCCCCCTTATCTCTGATTTTATTATTTTTCTCTTTATTGTCCCTGTCGCCGCTATCATCCTTAGTGGTATTTCTAAAGACAAAACTCAAATTTACCCGTGTCACATCCACGCCAGCCGTCCAACCCTGATGTGATTCACGGCTTAAGCTCATTTATCTGGCAGGTCGTAATTTCCGGTAGCAATCACTGCAATAAACCGGCCTGTCACCGCGAGGCTGGAAAGGAACTTCGGTGCTTTTGCCGCACTCGGCGCAAACCGCGGGAAACATCTGGCGCGGGCCTCCGTAACTGCTGTCGCTAGAGCGTGCTGACTTCCGGGCCTGGCGGCATTCCGGACACCGCTTCGGATCGTTGAGGTAGCCCTTCGACTGGTAGAACTCCTGGTCTTCGACGCTAAAGGTAAACGTAGTGCCGCAATCCACACACTGGAGAGACTTGTCCTGTAAACTCATTAGATGACCTCCTCCTTAAAGAAATTAGTTGGAGTTCTGGTCATCCAATACTTAAAATAACTCAATCTAAATGGCTTCTAAGAAGTTTGTAACAACCTAAACTAGAACTTGACCGTGATTATAACACATAAGGTGATAGATAGATATTTGCAGTAATGGTCTGGAGCTATGGATTTAGAGAGGGTGGCAATAAAGAAACTCTACCGGAGCAAAAAAAGCCCCAAGTAACCTCGCTTTTACTTGTTCTGGTCTTTCCGCTTCTTCCGATTTTCAGCTACCACTTACCTTGTGCAAGAACTCAGCTTGCCCATTTCAGCTCACGCCTACTCTTTTTCGGCTGCCCCTCAAACCAGAACTTAGCTTGATTACTTGGGACATGATTAAGTTAGCATGGAATGGGTACCTTTGTCAAGTTTTTGTGCCGCTGACCCACATAATTAATGCAGGGCTGCGGGTATCATATCTGCCATCAATCTCCCGTGAAGGGTAAATCCTGAGAGGCCTGTTTCCCTTCCCTTATTGCTTGCCTCTGAGACAGTAAGCTAGAATATGTTTGTGGGAAGGCGTGAAATAGAGGGAACCCGGTGGCAATTTCTGCAATTTGGTTAGGTTATGTCAGGTTCTTCGGATGCAAAAAATAGGGGTGGTATTCTGAAAGCACTTAGCCGCTACCGCGGAAGCCTTCTGGGGCTGGCAGTGGGAGATGCGCTGGGGATGCCGTTTGAGTTCCTTGCACCGGGCTCATTTGAGCCGGTGGAGGAGATGGTGGGTGGTGGAGGCTTCGGGCTGCCGGCGGGGCACTGGACGGATGACACCTCCATGGCGCTCTGCCTGGCTGAAAGCCTCATAGAGCGGCGTGGATTTGACCCTGTTGACCAGATGGAGCGTTACCTCCGCTGGTACAGGGAGGGGCATTTGAGCAGCATTGACAAGTGCTTTGACATGGGCGGCACGGTGCTGGAAGCGCTCTTGTTCTTCAGCAGGACGCATGCGCCATACTGCGGCTCGGTTGACCCTATGTCGGCGGGCAATGGCTCGCTGATGAGGCTGACGCCGGTGCCGCTGTTTTATGCAGGGCACCCTGAAGAGGCCATCGAGAGGGCGGCGGAAAGCTCCAGGACGACACACGGTGCAGCTACGGCCGTGGATGCCTGCCGCTACATGGCAGGGCTGGTAGTGGGAGCCGTCGGCGGCGCCTCCAGGAGAAAGCTGCTGTCGAAGCGCTTTTGCCCCGTTCCCGGGTACTGGAAAGCGCACCCGCTCGTGCCCGAAATAGACGAGGTGGCCGCGGGCAGCTTCAAGCACCGCAACCCACCTGAGATTGAGGGCACGGGATACGTGGTGAAGTCCCTCGAAGCAGCGCTATGGGCCTTCTACCACTCTACCTCTTTCCGTGAGGGAGCTCTGCTGGCGGTCAACCTGGGAAACGACGCGGATACTACCGGCTCCGTTTACGGGCAGCTTGCCGGGGCGTTCTACGGGGTGGAGGGGATACCGGAGGAGTGGCTGGCGAAGCTGGCAAAGCGGGAGCTGATTGAATCCTTTGCTGAAGGGCTATGCCGGATGGCACAGGGAGGATGAAGAGCATGAGAGTCTTCTATCCCCTGATGATCTCCGCGGGCGTTGTCCAGATGGTCATTCCTTCCTCACTTCACAACATTATGCAGCACTTCCACTTGAGTGCGGGGCAGGGGGGCTGCTTCCTCTTATCTACTTCGCCGGCATTACCCCGTTACTGCTCTCGGCTTCCGCGGTATATCCCAGGGCGGCGTCCTCCAGCGCATATTCCATTTTGTTCATCATGACATCCGTCGGGGGACTTATCGTTCCCTACGTCATGGGGCACGCCTTTGAGCTCGTGGGAGCGGTTACCGCCATGAGCCTGATTGGAGTTTTATTTCTCGGGGCGCTGGCCTCCCTCTTTCTCTTCACAAGAGAGCTGCCCATCGCGAAACACGCTCACTATGACGCCTTTCCCGATTGACATCTCCTTCCCTATGCGACAGATTGCCGCGTCGCTACACTTCGTTACACTCCTCGCAAAGACGAGAACGGGTCGTTGTGGTGAGCCAAAGCCCTGAATGTAGCGAAGAGGCAGCGGAGCAATCCAGCCCCCTTCGTCGTTGCGAGGCACGAAGTCTTTTTCTGTCATTGCGAGGCACGAAGCGCCGTGGCAACCTCAGACCCCACCCTGCATTGTAATGAAGCTCTTTCTTGCCAGCCCGCGGAAAATGAACTATAATAGTTCACGCGGTTAACTATTACTTGAGTAAACTATTTTCAGGGAAATCCGGCTGTTAACGCGTGGCTTAAGGCATGGAAAAGAAAACTATTGACGACCTCGCCGAGAACCTGTTTCCCATCTTCTACGTTATCCACAAGAAGCTGTTGAGTATGGACCTCCGGTGTCTGCCCGGGAATGTATCCCGCCTCCACCTGGCCATCATGGGAATGCTTGGCGAAGAAAGTTTACCTGTTTCTGAAATTGCCAGGAGGTTGGCAATACCGAAGCCGCAGATGACGCATCTGTCGGATCAACTCGTGAACCTGGGCATAGTTGAAAGGCGGCCCGACGTGGAAGACAGGCGCGTGACCAATATATTGCTGACCGACCGGGGCAAGATCGTGTTTGATGAGTGCAAAGAAATGGCACGGCGGAATATGAAGAACAAGCTAGCTTGCCTCACGCCAGCGGAGCGGGAAGACCTCCTGTCTGCACTGGAGAAGCTGAAAAACATCGGGGCAAAACTGTAATAAGAAATAACATGGATAAAGAAGTTCAGGAACAGCCGGTCGGTTTGCGCTCGCTGCCAAAAAGGCAGGTAACCATAACCTTTGTGGGCGTAATGCTGGCCATGTTTCTGAGCTCGCTTGACCAGACGATTGTCGGCACCGCCATGCCACGCATCATCAGCGACCTGGGCGGTTTTACCAACTACACCTGGGTCACTACATCCTACATCATTACCTCCGCAGTCGCTATACCAATCACCGGCAAGCTGACCGATATGTACGGGCGCAAGTTCTTCTACCTTGGTGGCTTGTGCATCTTCGTCCTGGCTTCATTCCTGTGCGGTTTCAGTAGCACGATGAACCAGATTATAATCTTCAGGGGAGTCCAGGGGATAGGCGCAGGGATAATGATGTCCAACGCCTACACCGTCATTGGCGATCTTTTCCCTCCAGCAGAGCGCGGAAAGTACCAGGGTTACATAGGTGGGATATTCGGCCTGTCAGCAATCATTGGCCCCACACTCGGCGGATACATAACCGATACCCTGTCCTGGCACTGGATCTTTTTTGTCAACGTTCCCCTGGGGATAGCCATTATCCTCCTGTTTATCTTTTTCTTCCCCAACTTCCGGCCGGATAAACTGAAACATAGTATTGATTATCCCGGCGTGGTGTTACTCATCCTGACCGTGGTGCCGGCCATGCTGGCTCTATCCTGGGGCGGCGTAGAGTATGGGTGGAGCTCACTACAGATTGCAGGCATGTTTATTTTTTCCGCGGTGATGCTGGCCTTTTTTATCTTCGTGGAAAGCCGGAGTAAAGAACCCATTATCCCGCTATCGCTTTTCAGAAACCGGATTGTGGCCTTTTCCGAGTTGGTGATATTCTTCACCGCATTTGGTATGTTCGGTGGCATCATCTTCATCCCTCTTTTTTTCCAGGGCGTGCTGGGAGTTACAGCTACCACCAGCGGCAACTTCTTAACGCCAATGATGCTGGGTATGGTGTTTGGCAGCTTCGCATCGGGTCAGCTGCTCTCCCGCGCCGGCGGCCATTACCGAATCCTGGGAGCGATAGGCCTAGCGGCAATGGGCGTGGGCCTGGCACTTCTTTCTCAGATGACAATCGAAACCAGCTACACGACCGCGGTGCTCAATATAATCATCACCGGCCTCGGCCTGGGCATCACCATGCCGCTTTACACCATCGCGGTTCAGAATGCCGTGCCTTATAAGATGCTTGGCGTGGCTACATCATCCACGGCTTTTTCCCGCTCTATTGGTGGGGTTGTCGGACTGGCCCTCTTCGGTTCGGTAATGAACAACCGGTTTGCTTCCGAACTCGGCAGCAGGCTTCCATCTGCCATAAAAGAGTTGATGCAGCAGCAACAACTGGCAGACCTGGCACGTAATCCCCAGGCACTGGTCAGCCCGGAGGCTCAGGTCCGGTTGCAGAGAATTATAGAGCAGGTGGTGCCACAGGGCGCAGAGCTCTTTCAACAGGTATTACAGGCACTGCGACAATCACTGAGCTCTGCCCTGTCGGAGGTTTTCCTGCTGGCACTGTTTGCCGTGGTTATCGCCTTCCTGCTCAATTTCTTTGTCAAGGAAATCCCACTCCTCAAGCAGCACAATATGGGACACTCTCAAGCAAGACCTGATACTCTTCCAATAGGCTTTGATGAATAGCATGCATCCACGAATTAAACGGGAAAGTAAGACTGTCAAACAAATGATAGAGCTCTATTGCCGGAAGCATCATTCCTCCAATGGTTTGTGTCCGGAATGCTTGAGCTTAATGGAGTATGTTCATCAGCGTCTCGAAAGGTGCCCTTTTCAAGGAGGTAAGACTACGTGCGCTAAATGTCCGGTGCATTGTTACGACCCTGCCATGCGAAAAAGAATCCTGGTTATAATGCGTTACTCCGGCCCGCGCATGTTGTACCGTCATCCAGTGGCAACCCTATGGCACCTGATTGACGGGCGAAGGCAAAAGCCGGTTTATCGCCGCGATGAGAAATTGGACTAATCGTGCTCCGCCTTATTCTTGTCTATTGAAGATCCAGATGGCGGCCGCCAGTAGCACCACCCCCACCACCGCTACCACCAGCGCCGACTCCAGAATACTCATGGTGTGGCCGAAGATGGTCACCCCGGCCACCCCAGTGCCCAGAAATACCTGTCGGATGGCATCTATGCCGTAAGTCACCGGGTTCAATTTGGAGAGCACTTCCAGCCAGGTGGCCACTCCAGAGATGGGAAAGAAGATGCCGGAGAGGAACATCAGCGGGAATATCACCAACTGCATCACCATCTGGAAGCCCTGTTGCGAGCGCATGCGGGCACCGATTAACAACCCTAGCCCGGAAAGGGAGAGTGAGAGGATTAATAGCAGCGGCAGCAGGGCAAGCACCATGCCCGGGGTTATAGAGACGTTGAGGAAGGGCGCCAGCACCAGCATTATGGCCCCCTGGATAATGGCAATGGCAGCGGCGCCGGTGGCCTTGCCAACCAGCACACCGCTACGGCTCAAAGGAGAGACCAATACCTCCTTTAGGAAGCCGAACTCCCTGTCCCAGACGATGGAGACGCCAGACATTACGGAGGTCATCAGCACCGTCATGGATAGGATACCGGGGTACATAAACTGGATATAATCGACGCCGGGCGTCGTCTGGCCGATGAGATTTCCGAAACCGGCGCCAAATATCACCAGGAATAAAAGTGGCATGGTAAAGGAAGAAATCATCCGCGACCTGTCCTGGATAAAACG
Organism: Dehalococcoidia bacterium; assembly: GCA_021162545.1. GTDB lineage: Bacteria > Chloroflexota > Dehalococcoidia > GIF9 > AB-539-J10 > M55B177. The sequence continues at coordinate 14,853 of JAGGYM010000046.1, forward strand.
CAGGAACTCGCGGTAGGCTATCA
>JAGGYM010000005.1 GCA_021162545.1 Dehalococcoidia bacterium
CGATTCAGTGGACATGTTGAACCTTGCCAATGTTATGGAACGTTTTGTTGCTAAGCTTCTGCTTGCAGTGCTGGGCAATGAGCCTCAACAAGGCGCCAGTGCCGACGTTGGTGACTAGAAATTAACATATACAATTTACCTGGTTATTGCTGCACAATAAGCCAAATAGTTGACGCCTATCATGGCCGGGCCAGCCGCCGGGAAGGTTAGCAGAATAGCACAGGGAAGGTGCTTCGTTTGATGCACAAGGAGAAACCCTCTCGGGCCAGGCAACTTACCGGGCGGGCAGAGAACGCAGGAGTAATCTCCGCCTCAACGAATGGATATGGGCAGAGAGGGCAACATGATATATCTGTTGCCTCTCTGCCGGTTATATCACTTCTCTAGTAGGAAGACCGCTTCATCTTGGAGTAGCATTCGCTACAGTAAACGGGGCGTCCTTCTCTCGGTTCGAAGGGAACCTCTGTTTCCTTGCCGCAGGCAGCACAGATAGCAGGGTACATCTTTCTCTGATAGCCATACCCACCGCCACTGAAATCGGAACCTCGGCGCTGGTCCTTCCTGTTCTGCCTGCAGGTGGGGCAGCGCTTGGGCTCATTGGTGAAACCTTTGGAAGCAAAGAATTCCTGTTCTGAAGCACTGAAGGTGAAGTTCTCTCCACATTCCACACACGTAAGAGTTTTGTCTACATAACCCATGGACGACCTCCTTTTTTGTATAACCTGGCTACAGTTTGGTCATCCACAGCACAACGGAAAAACAACGAGGCACACGGGTGGGGATTTGCAAACTTTCAACCATCTGGATAAAGTGTGCCACACGATTGAAAGCTTGTCAAGTCGCGAGGGATAAAAAATTCTTGCCATCTCTAAAGGTGCGCTTTCTACTGGCATGTAAATCAGGCCCGGCGGTTTTTCGCCTTCAAAGAAGGGAAGTTGTCGGGATCGGTATGCGGCAAGAAAGACGCTGCAGTGAACTCGCTCATGAACGAGCTGTCGGCTATAAGCTCTACGTAAGTTATCTGTTGGGTTAGTTTTTCTGCCATCTCCTGGGCCTCGGGGGAGAGAAGAGCGTTGTAAGCTCCTGAAAGCGAGGTGTTTCCCAGGAAGTGGAATCTTTCCCAGGGGAGATCGGGCAGGAGGCCGATTTTTATAGCGCTCTCCACGTTTATGTGCTGTCCGAAAGCCCCTCCAATAAGTACGCGTTCAATATCTGTCACGGAGATTCCCACCTGTTTGAGCAATACCATGACCCCGGCGTATATAGCAGCCTTGGTGCGGATGATGTTATCGATATCCGCTTCGTTGATCGCGATATCCTTTCCGCCTGCTGAGTCTGCGGCCCGGCAGATGACGTACTCCTTGCCGTGTTCTCCTGTTCTAATCAGGGAATTGCGCTTGTCTTCGTGGATGATGTTGCCGGATTTATCTATAACCCCGGTGCTGAGCATTTCAGCCAGAACAGCTATCATGCCCGAACCGCAAATTCCCTGGGGAAGTACATCATCGATAACTTTAACGGTTGGTTCCAGAGTGCGCGAGTTTATGATTACGTCTTCGATGGCGCCCCTGATCGCCGGCATGCCGCAGTTGACGCCGGCTCCTTCGAAGGCGGGTCCGGCGCTGCAGGCACAGGATACCATCCAGTCCGAGTTGCCCAGGACGATTTCTCCGTTGGTGCCGATATCCAGAAAGAGGCTCAGTTCGTCGTTTTGAAACAGGCGCGAACTCAGTGTTCCGGCAGTGATATCACCTCCAACGTAAGCCGCGATTGCGGGGAAGCAGTAAATTGAGGCTTCGGGATTGATTTTAATTCCCAGCGCTCCGGCACTGACCATGGGGAAATGAGTGGCTGTGGGAACATACGGCTCTTGCCTGATGTGGGTAGCGGGAAGTGACAGGAGGAGGTGGGTCATGGTGGTATTGCCCGCGACCACCATGTAATTTATATCGGTGGCTTTAATCTTCCCTTTCCCACCCGGCGAAACGGGCAGGGCAGTCAGCTCTCCGAGCAGGTCGTTGATGGTTTGTATCACCAGGCGGTTGAGGTCTTTTATGCCTCCGCTGCGCTCGCTATAGATAATTCTGGAGATTACGTCCTCTCCACAGGCCCGCTGTTTATTCAGTGAGGATGCCTGGCTGATGAGCCGGCCTGAATTGAGGTCAACCAGGCTGGCGGCAACGCTGGTGGTTCCAATATCCAGAGCGACCCCGAGCAGTGGCTGCTCCTTGTGGCCTGAACGGATGTCGATGAGGCGGGGTTCTCCCTCCCGGCTGCGCGTGTCGAGGCTGAGGGTAAGCTGCCACTTTTCCTTGCGCAGGTTTCGACTTAACCTGCGCAGCAGGGGCAAGCTTATGCTGAAGTTTTCCATCTGGTATCCGGCAGCCATCGCTGCCCTCAACCGGTCGAGATCGGCGGCGTTATCCTGCAAGTCGGGCGGAGATAATGTCAGAGGCAGCCGGGATACGGGTGATGTTAACGGCCAGTCCAGGTGGGGTGGCGCGGCGGCTTTGCGGCTGGTGATTTTGTCACCCAAGCCGATCCTTTCCCTGCTGTCGGGCACAAAGATGGCCAGATCGCTGGCGACTATGGCCTCGCAGGACAGTGCCCAGCCCTGTTGAATCTGCTCGCTGTTGAGGTAAGAACTGTCATTGTGGGTGACGGTTCCCTTTTCAACCCTGACCAGGCATCTGCCACAGCGTCCCTGTCCTCCACAGGGAGCATCTATCGCTATGCCGGCTTTGATGGCGGCATCCAGGATGGTCGTGCCGGGAGGGACGGCTGCGCTTTTCCCCTGTGGATGGAATTCCACCCGGCAATTGATATTTTCCTCTTTCACAGGACGTTTTCTCTCCAGGTGCGTTTCAGGTAGTTGCCGATGTCCATGGCTTCCCGGGGGCCCACCAGAATTTTCCATCCGGCCATCTCTTCCTCCAGGGCTCCTTTTATAACGGCTACATAGCCAGGAATGACGAGGGCATTGTGGTTGACATAATCATTAACGCCGAATTGTTTTGCCGTCTTGGCTATCTCCCTGGCATTGAATTTGCCGGCTGCCCAGGCGGTAAGCACCGAGAGTCCTCCTGTATCACAGATTAAGAGCCAGGAGGGGAAACCGCAGGACTGGATTTCTCCGGCAACGGAGAAGTAAGTCAGGGAAAAATCGGTGGTAACCAGCAGGGGGTCGCTGTTGCCGGGGTCGTTGATGGGGTAGATGCCTGCTGCTACTTTTACTGGTTTTTGCGGGTCGGTGTATATATTCAGGCGCAGCGTCAGCAGGGGATATACGATGCCCGGGTAAAAATGGTCCAGCACGATGATGCCTGCGTATTTGGCTATCTGTTGTGCCGCCAGGAGGGCCTCATCTTCCGGCCCGCTGGCGTGGTCACCGGGGAAGGTTATGGAGGGATACCCCAGGGGACGGCAACGTTTGTTGATGGCCAATCGCCTTAACTGGGTCAGTAAATCCACCGAGTTGCCGAAGCTGTCTGCCCCGGGGTCGGTTATTATATCTTCTACCCCCATTTGGATTACCCGTTCCGTGAGTTCAGCCAGATTGCCCGGGCTCTCCCTTTCGGATACGGCCAGGGGGCAGTGGTAATCCAGCGCCAGCTGTGCCATATCCTGCCAGTTGTCTCTCGTGGCGGAATATATCAGCGGCCTGTTTTGCGCTGTTTTATCGAGGGCAAGTTTCATTGTCGCCGTGTCGGGTGACATCAATACCAGGGGCATATCGGTATTGTTGACCGCCGTTTCTACCAGGCGGAGAAAGCTGGCTGGATTTCCTGATTCGTTGTCCAGGGCAAAGCCGTCCAGGGTTAAGTCCAGGCCTACCCGCTGCACGCTGTAGCTGCTTACCTCGCGTATCCTCCGGGCGGCGTCACCGGGCGATTCCGTATCTTTAATCCTGATTACCAGTCCCGGCTGGTGGTAAAATGTCTTCTCGTGGCGGAAGAGCACTGTCTCATTGCCTGTCTCTATCTTTTTGTCTCTGCCGATTGACACCAGCTTGATGGGTGGACGAGACGCTTCCTCGAGGAATTGCCTCGACTCGGGAGAAAGTTCAGGGCAAAGCGATATCTCCGCCTGCTTCTGTGCCACTTTCATGGCAAAGGCCAGGCAGGTGGGAAAACCGCACTTCTTGCAGTTCGTCTTCGGCAGGTATTTATATATTTCGATTCCGGTCAAAGTTTAGCCTTGCTCCTTTCTAGGTCATGGACAGCCATTTACCGTTCATTTCCTTTATCAGTTCGACTGACCTGGGATGCCGCAGCACCACGATATCGGCTCCCGCGGTTGCCAGGATAGCTGAAGTTATCGATTCCCATATAATGGCGCGCCTCTCCTGCGCGCCCCAGCTTTCGGGAATATCCTGGCTAGAGCGGGATTCTTTCTGTTTCCATGATTCTTCTCCCACGGTGCAGATGATGGGAGTGGAGGTCATCTCGTCTCCTGACAAACATGACAGGCGCAACCGCTCGACCACGGAATAGGTATATTCCAATCCGTATCCCAGCGCACCTGTGGTGGGGTCGGTGAGCACGGAGCTCATGGGCAGGCCTGCTTCGTGGAGGAGCATGTTCAGTTGCTTGGACAGGTTGACATCGGTGGGCGCTTTGGCTATAGCTACGTGTTCGTTGGCCAGGCAGGAGGCGGCGATGGCACGGTAGTTCTTGTCCGTGCAATTGCCTAAAGCAAGCCTCTGTCCCCGCCCTATCTCTGAAACGGCCAGCAATACCTCGTTGTCCTTCTCCGCCACCTCGGGCCCCAGTACGATGAGAGGCAAATCTACGGCTTCCAGGACGCTGGCAACGGTTCGTTTCGCCTTCTCTGCGCCGCTGTTCTCAACTTCGGGGTGAGCGCTTCTCAGCCGGAGGGCCACGATGTCGGCGCCGTACTCGGCTGCTTTCCTGGCCCATTGTCCCGGGTCTTTAACCGCATCTCCCCAGGATAAAAGCAGGTCGGCGGGCCAATCGGGTTCCATATCCTGAATTTCGATTGCCAGTGCCGGCTGGTGGGGGAAAGTGCCCTCGAAGTGTAAAAACGGCAGGGTATTCTCGCCTCCGATGGTGATGTCCTTGCGCCCGTTACCTCCGAGCTTGACTTCTGTTACCTTGCCGGCCCATTTTTCCACCGGAATCTGCAGTGGCGTCATGATAATTTTCCTCCTCCGGTCCCGGGAGGGCGGAAGTTCGTCGTGGTCGTCCTCACAGCAATGCCTCCATGCTCAGGGCCGGATGCTGTTTCTCCTGGAGGAAGGCGCGCAAATCTTCTATCGAGGCAACTGTAGTGCCATCGGCAATTTTATCGAGCAACCCGGGCGTGCCTCCTTTCTGACATATCTCTTCCAGTTGCTCGCGCATCTCGTCCTTGAGGCTTTTTGACATCCAGACTACGCGGCTGATGCCTCCTTCCGCTGAGATGAATTTAGCACTGGTAAGATAATCCTTGCCGATTCCCATCATGCCCGGCGTCTGATGGCCTCCTCCGATAATTCCCATCAGGGTGGAGAAGGTCATTCCTGCAGGTGTCATGCCGTAGTCGTCTCGCGAGACGACCAGGAAACCATTGGCTTCGGGGACGATCGACAGGATGCATTCGCAGCAACCGCAGGTGGTGGTGGGTGCGTCCATGATGGAGTAAAGGGTAAAACGCTCTACGTTCATGCCCGAATGCTGGTAAACGAAATCGTTGACGCCTTCCCATTCCCCCCTGGCGGAATCGATGATTTCTCCTTTGGCTATGGGTTGGTTGGCGCCCAGCGGTTTTATCTCGTAAGCCGCGCGGCAGTCGAACCAGTTATAGGCGCCGCACAGACCACCGCGTTCCGGGCTGATGACACAGACGTGCGGAGGCGCGAAAGATTGACATAATGTGCAACTGTAGAACGTATCCACTTTTTCATCGACAAGGCCGGCAATGCGCTCATTGCGGTCTCTATATACGCTGCGGGCTTCTTCCTTCAGTTCGTTCACCCTGTCCTGCTCCGTGTAGAAAGTCACCTGCACCTTATCTGCCAGGGTGCCGAATTCCTCATGAAGCCTGGTGTGTAAAATCTGGCCCAGGTGGTCGAGCTTGAATCCCTGCATAAAAGCGCCTTTGCTGATGCGAATCCAGGTAATATCCCTCTGTCCCTGATGCTGTACGCCCTCGGCTCCGTTCAGAAGGTGGTGTATCTGCCTCTCCATAATGGGCTCGAAATCTCTCTGCATTTTCTCCCCGGCGACCTCTATGATGATGCCCAGGGGGATGTTGCTGCCGGCTTCGGAGGTGAATGGGTCGGGGCCGACCACGCTGATGCGCCCGTCCTGAACTTCATCCATGCTTTTCATGGTGAGCCATTCAAAGCACGTGCCTCCCTTGCTGCCGAATTCCAGCTGCATATCGCCACGGCGCACCACCTCACCCTCGAACGCCGGGCCGTAGGGGACGGGAAGAGACAGCTTGCTGACCTTTGTTTTGATGCCGCGGACCTTGACGCTCTGCTGTACCAGAAAAACAGCCTTCTCATCGTCATCCGCACCGGGGATATCGTTGAACGGCATGGAAACTATTTGCTGGCCTTCCGCCGCGCTCAGGGGCGTTATGCCGGGAATGGCGCTATCGGCAATGAGAGGGAAGCCGTAAGTCAGTGCTCCCGCCGCAGCGGCACATTTCAGGTTGTCGATTTCTCCCAGGGCCAGGACGAACACGGGAGCGCGCTGCCTGGTCCAGTTCAGCAGCTGTTTAACGTCTCCTCCTGCAATTCCGCCGAAGCTGAAGGCAAGCCGGCTGGCATATCCCAGCGCGTACACCGCGGATGCGGTGTCGGAACCCAGGGGAACGACGAGCGTCTGATAGCCCAGCTCGATGCCTTCTTGCAGCAGCTGTTCTGCTATGGAGCGACCATTCACATTGCCGCACAGCAAGGTAAGCAATCCCATGGACTGCAATGTGCGCACGATCTTCGCCGCCACCTTATCGTTCCCGGCAGCTCCGATAACGGCTGCTACCCCTGAAATGGTCCCATCGGCTAGCCCCACGCCCCAGGCGCGCAGCTGCACATCGTCAATGGGCCCGTTGAAATGATAGCCGTGATATATTTCCGGCTGCTCGGCCCTGGCGAAACGTACCCCCTGGATGGTTTCCGCGGCTATCAATGAAGCAATGCCGGCGTTCTGCACGGCCGTCTCGCTTTCCATGGTGGCCAGAAGTTCGCGGGCATACCCGATGGCGGAGGCCAGATCGCCGAGTTTTTCCACCTCCTGGCCGGTGAGGCCATAGATGACGGGCAGGTAATAAGCGGTATCGGGAAAGGCTACCGGAGCAGCAGCGCCCAGTACACTGGTTGATTCTACGACCATTGCATCTGCCTGCTCGATAAGAGAGGCAGCGCCTTTAAAAGCTGAATCTATAACAAACTGTGACATCTATAAAACTTACACAGAGGCTCAACAACCGGTTTTGTAGCCTGCTTTCGTCAATATCCGGGCAATGGACCGGCATGCGGGGGAATCGTCCGGCAGCTCCAGGAGCGATTTCCCGATCAGGTTGTAATTCTCCACGTTGGGGTCATATTCTACCTTGCCCAGGTAAGAAGTGCCATCTTCATGGCGGATGAGGTCTTCTGAATCCTGTTTAAAGCTGTGATTCGACACCAGGTAGCAATTCTTGTATCTGATGCCTATCTCGCCGGCGAGCGTCAGCGTCCTTTGCACGTTCTTGATAGCCTTCAAAGAGGGGTCGAGCACAAAAAAGAGGTCGTCTATCTCCGAGACCACTTTTCTGTTGAGGTGTTCCAGCCCTCCGGGTGTATCTACGAGCATGCGTTCGTAGCTCCGGGCCATCCCGGGGATGATGCCTCTCAGCAAATCGTTGGGCAGGCAATAGCATCCGCTTGTCCACTTCACCCCCAGGGTTACCAGGTCGAATTTTTCGGACTCATACACGCAATCGGAGTGGAAGAGGTACTCTATCTTCTGTGGCATGGGCATCGATTTTAGCTCTTCGTAAGCCTTGCCTTTCTGCAGGTCGAAGAGAATATCGAGGATGGTTTTTACGTTCCTTTCTTTCAAATCGACCCCGAGCATGTCGGCAAGGCTCTGGTCTCCATCCAGGTCTATAATCAGGGAAGGGCGCTCGGAAGAGCTCAGGTACTTTGCGGCCAGTGCTACAAAGGTGGTTTTCCCGCTTCCTCCTCTGCCTGTGGTAACGAGTATCTTAGCCATTTTGTTCCTCAGTGAAATCTAGCATTTTGGTGCATTATAACTCAATATGCAGGGTGGCATACAGGCGGTGACCATGATGATTATAGCGAAGGGCGGGGCGGAGACCGGTTAAATTCAAGGGGCAGTACAAATAAAATGGTGTGGGAAGAAAGCAGCAGCCGTGCAGAATACGGATGCGTCCCTTGAATGATATGGTAATAGGGACTATTCTTTAAGAATGGCAGGTGAATATTTTTTGCAGGAGGAGGGAATATGGCAATAGCGGAAGTAAGCATTATCCCTTTGGGAACGGAGACTCCGTCGGTCAGCAAATATGTCGCTACTGCGATTAAGGTGCTGCAGCGGGAGAAGGGTGTAAGTTATGAGTTAAATCCCATGGGAACAACCATTGAAGGCGATGTGGACAGCATCCTCCGGGTGGTGGAGAAAATGCATGAAAGCGTTTTCGGAAATGGCGTTGCGCGGGTGGTGACCACAATTAAAATTGATGACCGGCGGGACAAGCCGTTGAGCGGGGAGGGCAAATTGAGCTCGCTGAAAGAAAAGCTGGAATAATCGCCGGCAAAAAGTGGTTCTTAATGCCTTAACCCATGGATTTGCCGTCCGGAAAACTCTAATTATTGCTGGGAGCTTCTCTTTCTTCGTCTTTGCGAGGGGCGAAGCCCCGTGGCAATCTTTCCCCCTCTCGTCTTTGCGAGGAGCGGAACGCAGTGCAGCAACGTGGCAATCTCTCCCGTATAAAGAGACTCTTTCTCTTGTTCTGGCAAACCATATATGGTAAGATTTTATTGAATAATGATTTAATGAGCCAATGAAGGAGGGAAGC
>JAGGYM010000001.1 GCA_021162545.1 Dehalococcoidia bacterium
CCGGTGTCCGGTAACCATGGGCCTGGTGGGGACGCTCAGTAGACTGCGGACACGTTTCCGGTTGACTCTGTAGTTCTGGCTCTTCAGCCACGCGGCTATTTTGCGTGACCCTTAGAACGGCGTGGCCAGATATTGGGTGTTCTTTGTTTCCGGGGGCTGGCTTCCCTGCTCTCCCCTACTCTTGAGAGGGGGCTGGAAATCCCGTTAAAGCATTATGTCAGCTGAAAAACAGCGGGCTGTGCTTCCTGCAGTTCTTTTTCATGTCCTGCTTCTCCTTCCCTGAGGGTCACCTCACGTAACCCTCGTTCTCCAATACTATAGAGCAGCTTGTGGTAACCGTCTGTTCAATATTGACTTGTAAGATAATCGGTAGTATTCTTAGTATGCTGCAATATTGATTACAGAAGAGAGAGAAAAATGGGTGGAAAAGCAAGGACAGAAAAAATGTCGGTAACGCTGCCCAAAGAGCTGGCCAGCGAGATTCGTGCCATTTCTCCTCGGGGAGAGATAAGCGCTTTTTTCACCGAAGCACTGGAGCATTACATAGCCTACCGTAAGCAGAAGATAGGCCTGGAGAAAGGATTCGGCGCCTGGAAGGATAAGAGCCATCCTGACCTGGCTACTCCCGAAAATTCCACTGCTTATGTTCACGCTATCAGGGAAGCAGACCAGGAGCGGCAACAGCGATTAGAGGGCATCAGTGAAGAGTAGTCCGGTGAAGAATATCTCTTGCCTTGTAGATACCGACATCGCCATCGATTTCCTGAGGCGGCGTGACTATGCGCATAAGCTACTTGAGGATTGGTCGGAGAAAGGACTTCTGGCAATAAGCACCCTCACTCATCTTGAGATATACCAGGGAATGAAAGCCGGGGAAGAGAGGCCAACCAGCTCTTTCCTCGACGGATTTGTTTCTCTTGCCGTCGACATACCTATTGCCCGGCGGGCAGGTACAATGCAGGGGGAGCTTCGCTCAAAAGGGATGACAATTGGTATCGCCGATGCCATCATTGCTGCAACGGCCTTACAGTTTGGCACTCCACTGCTGACAAACAATATTAAGCATTATCCTTTTCCCGACTTGAAGATTATCAGGGGCTTTAGCTAAAGGAGGCTTAATTGACAATGGCTCCCACGGTTACCGGACACCGTCTGAGATATACACATCAACCCTGATAGAATCAGCCAGTAAAGGTATGGTAGAACCATTAACATCAGTCCCCTGCAGGATAGCGGAACCCAAGTTACCCTTGTTGCTGAAGGCGGGTCATCAGCAAAGCTCCCTTTAACTGTGAGAGGTGTGTTTTGAGCCAAGCTGGCGACTACTTGTCTTACTACGTTCCAATCTCACACCCATCTCAGCCCCCTTGTTCAAAGTATCTCACGGGAGAATATCATATCTCCAACCGTTCTCGCGAATTAGATCAGGCTAGAGCGACTAATTCCCAGCAACCTGCATTGGCTTGCTACTAAAAGAAGTCCACCAGGCTTTTCACCACAGGGAATAAGTGAAATTAAAAATTGCAGGTGTTCTTTGTCTCCGGGAGACGGCCTCCCGGTTATCCCCTACCCGTTAAGGGCTGGCCATGCGCCATTTGAAATATTATGTCAACTGAAAAACAGAGGGCTATGCTTCCTGCGGTTCTGTTTCATGTCCTGCTCCTTCTTTTCGGTATATTTTATAAAAATCTCCGCTGGATATCCCCTGGCTTCTGTTATAATGTAAGCAGGTTCTTAACTGAGGAGATGTTATGAAGTTTACCATCACCCTCGAACAAGACGAGGACGGTTTTATCGCTGTCAGCTGTCCTGCCTTGCCCGGATGTCACTCCCAGGGTAAAACCAGGCAAGAAGCCATTGCTAACATTGAAGAGGCGATGCGAGGTTATATAGCCAGCAAGCGCAAGCATGGCGAGTCTCTACCGATAACCGATGTTGAAGAGGTGGAGGTTGCCGTTTAGTAGGCCGTCTGCCGGTAATATCTAGAGACGAGTTTACCAAAGCCATGCGCAAGGTTGGATATGTTTGGGATTATAGTTCTACTTATTGTCACCTCAGCTCCAGCCGGGGGGATTCGAACCGAAACACCAAAACACCAGTGAGGAACTTTGTTCAGAAGTTTTATCTTCTGAACAAAATGTGGGCCCGGAAGGATTCGAACCTACGACCAACCGGTTATGAGCCGGCCGCTCTGCCGCTGAGCTACGGGCCCGCCAGTATTATACTCCACTACCCTACCTCATATGCAAGACAAAGTCTCTTCCAATACAGGATGAGCCTTGATGTAAAGAGCAATCCACACCAATAATAATGGCCTCGTGGAGTTTATGAATAGCTCCGCGGTGTGCAAGCAAGTTGGGATATGCTTGTATCCCCGGAAGTGCGCCGAACCGATGGATTAAGGGCTGTTGGATGACTTACCTTTCACGTTATAATGCTGTCGTGCAAGGATTAAAAGATAGAGCCGTATAGGAATTCATGTCACTGGAGAGACGCTTCATTGGATGGGATGCTCCGATACTGGCAAAGGTGCAGGAGTTCCTGCTGCCGCAACGATTGACGGGGCCGCTTAACCTGGAGAAGGAAATCATCGTCGTGCCAACTCAACGGGCGGGGCGCAGGCTCAGGGAGGCCCTGGCGGCGAGTTGTGCGGGACAGCATACGGCATTGCTCTCGCCACGGGTGGTAACCCCCACTTTTTTCTTTTATCCCGGTGATGAGGCAACAGGACTGGCTACACCGACAGAGGTGGTTGCAGCGTGGGCTGATGTGTTGCTGCGGGCAGACCTGAGCGCTTATGGAGGGCTTTTCCCCGCATGTGACCAGGAGCAGAACTTTCTCTGGGCAACGCGCACCGGTGAAATGATTCAACGCCTGCGCGACGCACTGGCAGAGGGCGGATATAGCATCACAAGTGTCCTGAGAAGCTTTGAGGACGTTTTGGAAGAGACGGAGCGCTGGCGGGACCTGGCCAGCCTGGAAACGACCTATCTGGAGAAGCTACAGAGACTGGGCGCGCGGGACCCGTGTGATTTCATGGTCGAACGGGCAGGAAACTCGGAATTGAAAGGGTTGTCGAAGGAAATTGAGCGGATAGTGATAGCCGCAGTGCCCGACCCGGTGCCTTTGATGGTTCAGGCGCTGGAACGCGTTACGGAGGCCGTTGACATCGTCGTTCTTGTGCACGCCCCTGAGTCGCTGGCAGACCATTTCGATGACTGGGGCCGCCCCATTGCGGGGAAGTGGGCAGAGGCCCGCATCGATATTCCGGAGCCTGCAGGAAATATCTTTCTCTGTGGTTCTCCGGTGACGCAGGTGCATAAGGTGATGGAAGTAATAGCGGAGGAGGCCGCACATTTCGGCCCCGCCGATATTGCCATCGGTGTGCCGGACAGCAGCGTCACGCCGTTTCTGGCAGCCGGACTGGAAGACAAGGGGTTGGGCGCATTCGATCCTTCAGGGAAGAGCGTGAGAGAGCACCCTCTGTATCATCTCCTCTCAGCTTTCAAGGCACTGATTGGTGAAGGCACATACACGGCCTTCAGCGCCTTCCTGCGCCATGCCGATGTCCTCAATTTCCTGCAGCAAGAGCATGCGCTTTCGCCGCGATGGCTACTGGATGAGCTGGATAATTTCCAGAACAGGCACCTGCCCACGGGATGGGGGGATATAACGCATTATTTCTCCCGGGAGGCACACAGCGAGGAAAAAGGAACGCGGGAATTTGCTGAGTTGGAAAAGGCCGTCGAATTTATTCAGGAGCAGGTACGGATGTTTGAAGATGAAGATTTCGACGATGCAGTGAGATACTTGTTGCAATCTGTGTACCGGGTGCGCATGGTTGATTCCCATGACCCCGATGACGAGGAGTTCATCGCAGTGGCAAAACTGGTTGATGCTGCCCTGCGCGAACTTGGTGGTGATGTCATTACTTCACTTGGCATCGCGAAGCGACATGCACTGGAGCTTCTGTTGCAGAGGCTGAGCTCGCAGCGCTACTATCCCGAGCGCAGAAATGAAGCCGTCGATCTTGAGGGATGGCTCGAGCTGCCGTGGAACGATGCTCCCCTGCTCCTGGTTACCGGTATGAACGAAGGATTCGTTCCCGATAGCCGACTGGATGATATTTTTCTCCCCGACTCGCTGCGGAGACAGTTAAATCTGAGGCATGATGCGGATCGTCTGGCCAGGGATGCCTATTTAATGCAGGGGCTGATTGAGTCGCGCTCGGGGGAAGGCAGAGTCTGCTTCCTCGTCAGCAAGACGAGCATCGCGGGCGACCCGATAAAACCGTCGCGATTGCTCTTCCATTGCAGTGATGCGGAGCTGCCCCACCGTGCGGGATACCTGTTCGGTGATTCCAATGAGAAACAGGATAATTATCCTCCATCGGTTTGTTTCCTCCTGGAAACAGCTCCTCCCGTTGATGTTCCGGAGTCGCGGCTGGAACTGAAGAAAATGCCGGTTACGGCGTTCGGTGATTACCTTGAATGTCCTTTCCGCTTCTACCTGCGACGCGTCCTTGAGATGGAAGGCCTGGATGATGAAAAGGGAGAGATGGATGCGCTGGATTTTGGCGTGCTGGTGCATCATGTTTTGCAGGAGATGGCAAATTTCCCGGGGATGAGCCAGTGCACGGATGATGGGGAACTGAGCCGTTTCCTCTGTGCCAGGGCAGATAAATGGATAGCAGGCCGTTTTGGCTCTTCTATTCCATTGCAGATAGAGATTCAACTCGATGCGGCGAAACAGCGCCTTGCCGCTGCTGCACGGGTGCAGACCGCTCTGACCGGAGAGGGTTGGGAGATACTCAAGTATGAGGAGAAAGTCGAGGCCGAGCTGTATGGCATGCTTGTCCGTGGCCAGGTCGATCGCATCGACCGGCATCGCGAGACCGGCCGGATTCGAATACTCGATTACAAGACGTCCGATAAGGCGAGGAGTCCGGGGGAAGTTCACCTTCAGTCACCGGCACCGGGTGTGTCCGATTATGCCAAAGTGGTGGTGGATGGGAAAGAAAAGCGGTGGCTCGACCTGCAGTTGCCCCTTTACGTGATGCTGCTTGCTGAAAAGGATGACCTCGGAGAACCAGTAAAACCCGGCTATTTCAACCTGCCGAAGACCACGGGTGACACCGGTGTCGCTATGTGGGATGACTTTGATGATGAGCTGTTAGAGTCCGCCGGGAAATGTGCCAGGGGAGTTATTGACGATGTCCGTAACCGTATCTTCTGGCCGCCGTCGGCGAAGGTGCAATACGACAACTTTGAAAGTCTGTTTCATGCGGACATTGCCGGCTGCATCGATATTGAAAAGTTTAAGCCCTTTATGGGAAAGGCATCGCGGTGACCATGGGAATTATCGGAAACAGGGCCATAGCGGCCTCCGCAGGTTCGGGCAAAACCTTCCAGCTTGCGCATCGCTATATACAGCTCATGGCCAGTGGCGTGAATCCGGACCGCATCATTGCCTTGACCTTCTCGAGAAAAGCTGCGGGGGAAATCTTTGACTCGGTTGTCGGGTATCTCTACCAGGCTGCAAGCTCTCCCGGCCAGGCGAGGGAGACGGGGAAACTGATAGGGAAAAGCAATTTTGAAGAGCATGATTTCTTGCTATTGCTGCGAAAGCTTATTGCCAACCTGCACAGTTTGCATATCGGCACGCTGGATAGTTTCGCCATCAAAATCATACGGGCTTTCCCTATCGAACTGGGGGTTTCGCCGGGTTTCGAGGTGCTTGATAACGAAGGGGCTGCGGCGAGAAGTATCCGTGAGCAGGTACTGGGTGAAATCTTTGGCCACCGTCAGGTGGACCGTGCAGCGCGAAATGAGTTTCTCAAGGCCTTCAAACAGGCCACTTTCGGTCAGGAGGAAAAAGGACTGGAGCGAAGCCTTGATGCCTTTATTGGCGATTATAGGAATTACTACCAGGTTTTGCCCGCCCGGGATATGTGGGGCCAGGTGGACCTTATCTGGCCTGAAGGATTTCCCTGGCTGAAGCCGGCAGGCGATGTGAAGGAAGCCGCGAGCGAGCTTGAAAAGCTGCTTGAGGGCAACGGCTTTTCGCAGAGCCTGTTGAAAGCTTTGAAAAAATTCCTTGCCTTTGCCGGCAATTACAGTGAGACGGCGCAGTGGGATGACGCCGTTGCCAGGGCAGCTGTCTTTAAGTCGCTCCTGGAGAGCGCAGATGACCTGAAGCGCGGCCAGGCGACACTTCACTATGGTAAGGGAGAGTATCCGCTTGACTCCAGGCAATGCCAGCTGATGTTTGAATTGCTGTCTCACGTGGCAGGCATAGAGCTCCACCGGGCACTGGAGAAAACCAGGGGCATATACAGAATTCTCAACCAGTATGAGCAGTTTTACGATAAAGCAATTCGTGAGAGGGGCAAACTCTCCTTCTCTGATGCGCAGTACCTGCTGACCGAAGCCAACCAGTACAGCGGAGGCGCTCTTATCAGCCGGGCTCCGCAGCAGGAGGCGCGACTCTATATAGATTACCGCCTTGACTGCAAACTCGACCACTGGCTGCTGGATGAGTTTCAGGATACCAGCGACCTTCAGTGGAAGGTGCTTCACAACCTCGCTGATGAAATACTGCAGGACTCCAGCGGCCAGCGCAGTCTTTTCTATGTCGGCGATGTCAAGCAGGCAATTTACGGATGGCGTGGCGGCAACGCCCGGCTTTTCAATAAGATATTGCGGCGCTATGAGGGGCAAATCGAGCAAGTCATGCTAGCTACGTCCTTCCGCTCATGCCAGCCCGTGATAGATACCGTCAATCGCGCATTTGGCACTTTGCCGGCGGGCGAATTGCCGGCGGAGACCATCGACGAGTGGGGAGAGAACTGGCAGAAACACCGGTGTCAGGAAGGCTTCGTTTCCCGCCATGGATATGCCGCTTTGCTGGAGCCGCTATGCCGCGATGGCGAAATGAAACCCACCGATGAGGACAGATATCGTCTTGTCTCTCGCCTGCTCAGTGACATCGACCCCTTGAGCCGCGGGCTTTCAGTGGCAGTCCTCGTCCGCACCAATGAGAACGGCAGGAAAATTGCCGGATTTCTCCGCCGCGAGCACCCGGATATGAAGATAGCCCACGAAGGGAAAGCGGTGATTAAAGACAACGCCGTTGTTTCCGTTCTCCTTGCACTGGTGAAATTTGCCGCGCATCCAGGAGATACCTTTGCCTGGCGCCACCTGCAGATGAGTCCCCTGGGAAGGTATTTTGCTGAGCGGCAGGAGGGTCGGGATGACCTGCCTCTCATGTTGCTTCGGGAAATCCAGGCGGATGGCTTTCAATCTTTCGTGCGCACGTGGGCGGCGCGATTGAACTCAGTGCAGCAGCTTGATGGTTTTGGGCGAAGAAGGGTCAATGACTTCATCAGGGCTGCCGGAGAGTTCGACAGTAACAACGACCGCGATTGCAACGCGTTCCTGCACTTTATAGACAGCTATGAAATGCAGGAACTTGCTGCAGAAAATGCTGTGCGCATTATGACCGTTCACCAGTCCAAGGGGCTGGGGTTTGATGTCGTTATTTTGCCCGATTTGCAGGGAAGGAGTATGACTGGTGCCGGTCGCTCCGACTTTGCTGTTGCCCGTGACCCCGTTACCAATGAGCCGGTCTGGGCGTTGAAGATGCCGCGCGGCATCATAGCTCAAAATGACGCCGTTCTGGCGAAACAGGTGCAGGAGAGCAATGAAACTGCGTCCCTTGATGCTCTGTGCGTGCTGTATGTGGCGCTGACGCGAGCCAGGCAGGGACTTTACCTGGTTACCAGCTTCCCCGGCAAGAGCTCCAGAGCTTTCACGCCCGCCGCTTTCCTTAAATTGCAGCTGGCGGGAGACACGACGCCTCAAGATGAGACGAGCATTACAGTTGGTGGTGAAGAAGCTGCCTGTCTCTATGAGACGGGCGAGCGCGATTGGTACACGAAAGTTCCCCCGCGGGAGAAGGGAGCCGTACCGGTTGCACCACACCGAATACCGGATGATTTCGCCGCGCAAATTTCGAAGCGCCGGCGGCTGCTCAACATATCACCGTCAGCCACCGGGGAGGGTGAGATAAGAGCCGATTTGCTGTTTGCCTCCAGTGCCCATGAAGACACCGATTTTGGCGTAGCCATGCATCAACTGTTCCAGAAGGTATCCTGGATTGACGCAGTGAACGTCGAGCAGCTGGTCCGGGAGTGGAGGGGAACATCGACGATGTCGGAAGACATGCGGCAGAGAGCGATTGAACAATTCCGCCGGGCGCTTGTGTCTGCAGAGATACGGCAGGCTCTGTCCCGCCCACCGGGCAATATCACCCTGTGGCGTGAAAGGCATTTCGATGTTGTTTTGAATGACCAATGGGTGACGGGTGCTTTCGACCGCGTTGTCATTATGCGTGATTCGGAAGGGAAGCCTCTGAGTGCTGTTATTATCGATTTCAAGAGCAATGATATTCCCTGTGAGGCAGACCTTATCAGCACTGCCGACAGTTACCGTTCCCAGTTATCGCTTTATGGGAGCGCATTGTCGCGGATATTGCAACTCGATGATTCAAAGATCGCGCTTCAATTGCTGTTTACACAGCCGGGAAAGGTATATCGACTGAGGTGAACGGTGCGGAGACTGCATTACAGCGGAGGTTGCCCGGTGGTTTTTAAGTAAGCGGGAGGGAAGTCAGAGTTTCCATAGGGGTACATGGACCTCAGTTCTCTGACAATTCTGCGTTGCTCTCTCACTCTCTTCAACTGTTCGTGTGTCAGCTGGGACTCGTATCGCTCAAGCTTCCGGCGCAATCTCTCCATCTCAGCCATCAGCTTTTCCCTTGTGTCGGCAGGAGCAAAGGGCCTTTTTACCCCTCTGATTTGATGATACAGGCTGGTGACTTCTGAGGGAACTCTCATTACTCTGCTGGCAGGAGTTGCAGCCGGCTTCCCTGAACCGGCTGTCTCTGTCCTGGGTTTTCTGTCGTTTCTGCCGTCAGGCCGCGGAGAGGCACGCCTTGGCCTAATCTCCTCATCATCAAACTTGAGAGATGGCTGCTGGAGTTTCTGTTCTGGTTCCTTTTTGAGGGCAATTTCCTTCAGTGGCTTGCCGTGAGTTACTGCACCTCGCAGGCTCCACAAACTGCTGATGTCGTGGGCAAGGACAAAGGTTACCGTTTGTGCAGGTTTTGCCTGCCCTTCTTCGATTTTACGACCGTCTGCAGGAAATTGTTCCACTCTGGGCATCTTCAAGCTTGCAAAAGTAACGCCTGCTACTTCCTTTGTGCCGGGTCTGATGACGGGAGAGCCATAAAGCTCATGCAACACGGGCATATCGAGCTCGTATGACGGGGTGTGAGTGAAGCCAGGGCAATCATAGGAGAAAGAGCGGGTGACGTATCCCCGCAGGAACCTTGCAGTAATCTGGGCCCTGACATCTTCACCTTCTGCGGGGACTTTATCCGCAAAGTGATATTCATACGTGGTAATTTCATCCCCTGGCGACAGTCCTTCCGTGCTCAGAGTAAAACCGTGCCTGGGTATCAGGTCCACGTTTGCCATGGCAAGGTCCATTCCTCTCGGATGCTGCTCTACGCTGAGAAGGGGATAAGTCGCGTATCCACCACCTTCCTCTGCCAGTACCGCATAGCGCTGCCCCACTTCAAGCGGCTGGCAAATGCAGTGCCAGCAGGTAACCAAAACGTTGGGTGCTATCAGGAAACCCGTGCCCCGGAACGATGCAGGCGTCAGGATGCTGGACCTGCCTATCACGAAGATGGGAAAAACATCTCTTCTTGCGTGAAAGTCAGCAGACATGCGCATCTCCCACCGGCTTGCTCAGTTTCATTCGCGCAATCAATTTACTGCCTGATTTTGAATTCAGCTTAACATTACTATTTCAGACTGTTCATTCTTTGTCAATAAGGCGGCAAAAATGAGCGGACATTGAATCCTTTTCGTCAATAAACACGGTGATATGACCTGAAATTTGTAAGATAAATAGACTTCCACTAAAGACTTGCACATTATGAAAGTCTTCGATACAATACAAGTGTTGCTCTGAATGGAGGAGAGGTTAGACAAATATGAGCGGAAAGACAAAGAAAGCCACCTTTAATTTACCCTCGGATGTCCTTGCTGAGCTCAATAAAGCCATGGTAGAGGGAGCAGCGCCGAGCAAGAACGCTCTGGTCGAGCGTGCGTTAGTCAAGGAACTCGATGAATTGCGAAGGCGGGCGCGAAAAGCCCGGTGGGAAGAAGGTGCCAGAGACCCCTTACTGCTTAAAGACATCAGTGAGATTGAGGTTGCCTTTCGATCTGCCGACGCCGAAACTGCTGGGAGTATGGACTGATGCCGGCCTTCCAGTGGACTGTTACGTCGGCTAATCTGGACACTGTTACTGGATCCGAACAAAAAGGAATCCGACCGGTCCTCATAGTGAGCAACGAAGAATTTAACCAGGCGATGCCTAATGTCACCGTTCTGCCACTCACTTCAACCAATCGGCACCTGTATCCTTCTGAGGTCTTCCTTCCCCAGGGAAAAGCGGGACAGCCGATGGACTCGATCATCATGGCCCACCAGATAAGGACAATTTCAAAGCAGAGACTAAAAAGTCTCATGGGCCACCTGGAAGACCCCCATCTCCGGCACGAAGTGCGTGCTGCTATCAAGGAGCATCTGGATCTAGACTAAGCCAATTTTTAAGTTTGCTATGCCCTTCTCTTAACGATAGATTATACTCTCAAGAGAGACATAACTTAGAGGAATAGTGATAGAAAAAGAAATTATTTTTCTTGTTGAGGAAGCACCCGAGGGCGGTTACCAGGCAAGGGCTCTTGGTCACGCTATCTTCACCGAGTCTGATACCTTTGAAGAACTGAAAAAGATGGCGCAGGATGCCGTTCAGTGCCACTTTGAGCCGGCGGAGATGCCCCGACAGTATATTAATAGCCTGCGATACGCCCCTAATCCGCGAATAAAAGGTCGGAGGCAAAGCTAAACAGATTCGTTTAGACTCATCAACCCGCGAGGTAGGTTTTTGAATCTGGACTCACGGATTAGGGATTTCTAAAGAGTCTTGATGACAAGTGTGCGAGGTTATGTAAAACTGCTTTTTGGGGATGAGCGGGAGACGGGATTCGAACCCGCGACACCCTGCTTGGAAGGCAGGAACTCTACCGCTGAGTTACTCCCGCGAAAAGCTATCGGTATTTTAACCTGCAAAAGCAATCCCGTCAAAGGAAAAACTGTGCCGTAATGAATGTCACCGAAGGTGGTATCGCTGGCTCAAAAAGCTATATTGCCCGCGCGAAAATGGATAGCCCCTGTCTCTCGCGCAGGACTTGTATTGCCGATCATGCTCAGCTCCTGGCGGAGTTATCTGGTCGCCTGATTTGTTTTTCGCAGCATCAGCAATAGCACAGAGGCCAGGAGAGCACATCCTCCCCCGCTGGTAAGAGCATTAAAATAGCTGCCACTGATGTCGAATAGATGCCCTGCCAGCAAGGGGCCGAATGCTGCGCCTGTATCCCAGCCGATATTTATCACTGCCATTATCAATCCCATGTGAACCACCCCGAAGTTTTCCCCGATGAGCACTGTAGAGACAGGAGACGTTCCCCCAAAAGCAAATCCAAAGATTACGGCGAAGGTATATAGAAGCCATGAAGATGAGGCACCTGCAAAACCTATCATGGAGACAAACAATATCACCGTGCAAACAAGAAACGCGCGCTTTCCACCCACGCCATCAGAGAATTTTCCCATCGCTATCCTTCCTGCAAGACTTCCTCCACCGATACAACTGAGCAACAGGGCGGCCTGCATGGGGTCGATGCCCCTGTCGAGAGCAAGGGGAACTATGTGGGTGTTGATGATATAACAGGCGGTGGAGCTCAAGAATAGTATCGCCATCTGGAGCCAGAAATTCCTTGTCCTGGCAGCCTGAACCAGGGAAAACTCTTTGGTCACGCTTTCCAATTCACCGACGTCGGAAGCTGTTACCTTTCTGGGAGGTGGATTTCTGAGCAAGCAGGCAGCAGGAACGACAATGGTAATTACCATTACCGCCATGATGACATAGGCCATTCGCCAGCCATAGGAAGAAATGAAAAATGATGCGAGTGGAGGAATCAAAATCATGCCGATGCCAACTCCACAACTGACAATGCCCAGTGCCAGTCCCCGTCTCTTTTTGAACCATTGTGAAACCAGCGTCATAGAAATAACATAGTTGTAGCCGCTGCCCGCTGCCAACAGTAGGCTATAGGTGAAGAACAAATGCCACGGGGCGGTAACCTGGCTGCTCAGGAACAAACCCAAACCTGTAAATACACCCGATGCAGCAAACACTCTCCGCGGGCCGTACTTTCCCAGCGCCCACCCCGCGATAATAGTGAATGCAGGACAAAGCAGCATGTATAGAGAGAACACGCCCGACACGGAAGCCCTATCCCAGCCGAAGTCGCTGCTGAGCGCTTCAAAAAAGACGCCGAAGGAGAACCTGGCTGTGCCCAGAGTAATGATTCCAATCAGGAGGAGAAGGCCGACTACTACCCACCCATAATAAGGTTTCCCGTGCTCTGAATTTGAACCTGTCATGTGATTCTCAACCATAAGCCCCACACCAGAATTACACGGCAAACTTTCTGCCTGACTGCTGAATCGAGTAAGAATTCCCTCTGGAGGTGGCGTCAAGAAAGAAGTCTATCAGCTATTTACAATCCACCAGCAGCACTTCTGCGTTCCGGAGGCGCAAGGTATTCCCCCGTTTGCTATCCGGACTCCCTATCTCGTCCATAGATACACGGTGATTATTGTACAGTTTCAACCTCTTTGGAACAAGATGCCTGAGGCCTTGAGGTCATGACAAAAAAGTGATAATCGTTGGTGGAGGCATTGCAGGTCTCTGTACCGGGTGCTATGCCCGAATGAATGGCTACAGTTCAGCGGTTTTCGAAATGCACGATAAGCCGTGAGGGATATACACTTCGAACAAAAGAGCTGCTCCTGGCGCAACCGCATGGCGGCGCGCAGGAGGCTCTACCCTGCAAGACCGGACGGGCTGCGGTTACTTTCCGGTAAATTGCGGCTTTCTCTTTTCCTGGAAGGCATTTAATCCTTCTTCCAGGTCGCTGGTGCTGAAGCATTGCGAAAAGCACTGAATCTCCAGGTTTCTGGCGTTGTCCAGGGCCATGTCGTAGCCGTGGTTAATGGCATATTTGGCCATCTTGATGGCAAAGGGAGGCATCCCCGCCAGCTTGCCGGCAAACTTCCGTGTCTCTTCCATAAGCGTCTCGGCAGGGAATACCCTGTTGACCAATCCTATTTCAAAGGCGCGCTGTGCCTTTATGTTTTCGCCGCTCATGATGAGCTCTTTTGCCCTGCCCATTCCGACGAGGCGGGCCAGTCTCTGAGTTCCTCCCCATCCGGGAATCAATCCCAGGAGAACTTCCGGCTGCCCGAAAACTGCCCTGTCGGAGCAGAATCTGATGTCACAGCACATGGCAATCTCTTCTCCCCCTCCCAGCGCATAGCCATTGATCGCCGCTATCGTTGCTTTGCCCAGGAGTTCCAGTCGCCTGAAGGCGTTATGACCCTCTTCTATAAACGGTATTATCTCCCTGGGGCTCTTGTTTTTGAACCCGCTGATGTCTGCCCCGGCGGCAAATGCCTTATCACCTGCTCCCGTGAGAATGACAACACGGATTTCGTCATCGCTTTCGCAACGGCTGACAGCGTCGCCGATTTCCGATATCATTTCGCTGCTCAGTGCATTTAGTGCCTTGGGGCGATTCAACGTAATTGTGGCAATGTTGCTTTCTACCTCGAATAAGATATCCTTGTAATCCATAGGTGACACCTCCAAATCTTGCTCAATATTTCGCCAGTTGGCGCAATTATAGCGCACCCCGCCTGTTCTGGGGAAGGAAAAGTCTCTTCCAATACAAGATGAGCCTAAAGAGGGTATCGATTTCTAATACAAGAAGAGCCTGAGAAGTTAAGGCAACTCGTTTATGATTGGTGCGTGGTTGCCGGCCACGGTCTGGTGAGCGAAGTCGTTTCGTTGCATTTTTGCCCGAACTTCAGTAATGTTATCCTTCTGTAGTACAAGCGCCTGTCAGGCGAAAACGGAGGAATCCTATGGTCAGGGCAAAAGTTGGTATCATCGGTGGCAGTGGACTGTACAGCGTGAAGGGGATGAGCGAGGTGGAAGAGATAAGGGTAACTACGCCCTTTGGAGAGCCAAGCGACGCTATCACGCTGGGCAATCTCGAAGGGATGCGGGTTGCTTTTCTCCCCAGGCATGGCAGGGGACACCGTATCAGCCCGAGTGAGTTGCCGGCGAGAGCAAATATCTATGCCTTAAAATCCCTGGGTGTGGAAAGAATCATTTCCATAAGTGCCGTGGGCAGCCTCAGGGAAGAGATAGAGCCACTGCATTTCATTGTCCCCGACCAGATCATTGACCGCACCAGGGGCAGGATAGGGACCTTCTTTACTGATGGCATAGTGGGGCATATTGCATTCGCTCAGCCATTCTGCCCTGTTTTGAGCCAGGTCCTGTATGAAGCAGCTACCATGGAAGGCGTCCGGGTGCATCAGGGAGGCACCTATATCGCTATAGAGGGGCCGGCGTTCTCCACCAGAGCTGAATCACAGCTTTACCGCTCATGGAATGCGGATATTATAGGAATGACGGCTTCTCCTGAAGCCAGGCTGGCCAGGGAAGCGGAGATGTGCTATGCCGCACTTGCTTTTGTCACCGACTATGATTGCTGGCATCCTGAATATAGCTCGGTGACTACGGGAATGATTCTGTCCAATTTGAAGAAGAGCGTGGACGCCAGCAGGAGAATCCTGAGGCGGGCAATTCCGCTGATAGGGCAGGAGCGGGATTGTGATTGTGCTACTGCGCTTGAAAATGCTATTGCCACTTCACCGGACCGCATATCTGACAGGGCGAAGAAAGACCTGTACCTGATCATGGGGAAATACATTGGGAGAAATGGGGATGTCTCCTGAAGTAAACTTCGGCTGCCTGCCTACGGCTATCGGCAGTATGCCACATGTTGACCCTGAGGCTGCTTGCTCTCTGGTGCTGAGATATCTGCCGGATATTCCAGCCTGGCCTCAGCTGCCAAATCGTTCCCCCAAAGAGAGGATGTATATCCAGTACAGTGAAGGTTTTCCGGGGGTGGTTACTGAGGGGAATAAGATACATATTGAGCCAGGGGGCAAGTTCGAAAGTGGGCTGGAGCAAATTTACCTCGATTGTGAGGCAGGTGATTTTGACAAGTATGATATCTCTGCTGAATATGCTGCAGGGCTGCACACTTTTCTCTCGCAGGGCAAAAGAAGTGATATGGTTAAGGGACAAATAATAGGGCCCATTACCTGGGGGCTCACGGTAATTGGCCAGGATGGCAGGGCTGTTCTCTATGATGACACCCTGGCTGAAATTGGCGCCAGGTTTTTGAGATTGAAAGCCGCATGGCAGGAGAATGCTCTCAGACGGATATCGCCCAATACCATCATCTTTCTGGACGAGCCATATCTGGTATCTCTGGGCTCGGCCTTTGTTCCCCTTTCCCGTGAAAAAGTAATCGCCCTCCTGGAGGAAACGCTTCAGGGCATAAAGGGGTTGAAGGGATTGCATTGCTGTGGCAATACTGATTGGTCACTGCCTTTGAGCACCACAATTGACGTGCTCAGCTTCGATGCTTACACGGAGGCTGTTTCCCTGGGGCTTTATCCCGTTGAGGTAAAAGCATTCCTTGCACGTGGAGGCAACATCGCCTGGGGGATAATTCCCAACGATGAGGAATCTCTGGCTAAAGAATCCCTTTTCAGTCTTTATGACCGGCTCGGCGAGGCCATGGCTCCTTTCACCAGGGATGGACTCAGCTTCAAGCAGGTTGTGCAGCAGGGCTTGATAACTCCCTCTTGTGGATTGACGGCCTTATCGCCTGAAGCAGCAGAGCTGGCTCTGGAATTATCATCTAAGCTTTCGGATTATATGAGGAAGAAATATATTCTTTAGCCGGGTCCAGTTCCTGAGCAGGCTTGTCTATCTTACCTGTTGCAGGAAGGGATGTTCTTTGCAGGCGAAGTCCGGCAGGTAGTTTTCTGCAGCATCCATCTCCTGTATCCAGCCGTTTTCCAACTTCAATTCGTCCACGATTTTCAGGACAGCCAGATACTCCGAGCGGGAAATTCTGTGTCGTAGTTCTGGTATTTGGGGCGCAAGGTGCGCCGGATAATATTGAGACATGATACTCACCGTGACCTGCGGCGAAATCTCCCCGGCCAGCCAGGTGAGCGAATCCCGGCTACCCGCTATATCGTTGGGGAGGATGAGATGACGCACGATCAATCCTCTTTGCGCTAGCCCTGAGCTATCCAGTGTCAGTTTATCGCCCACCTGTCGGTACATTTCCCCGATAGCCTGGCGCGCTTGTCTCACATAATCACAGGTAAAGGAAAACTTCTCCGCCTGGACATTGGAGGCATATTTCAGATCGGGCAGGTAAATGTCTATGATTCCGTCCAGCGCTCGGAGGGTTTCAAGGGAATCATAAGCATTGGTGTTGTAAATCAAGGGGATATTGAGCCCCATGGGTATTGCCTCACAAACCGCCTGAACCAGCTGGGGTACGAAGTGGGAAGGGGAGATGAAGCTAATATTGTGACAGTGCATCTCTTCCTGGAGATATATCATCTGCTGTGCCAGAGCGCGAAAGTCTATCTCCCTGGAATTCTGGTGCTGTGGGTCCTGGCTTATCTGGAAATTCTGGCAATAGGTACATCTCATATTGCAATGGCCGAAAAATATGGCTCCGGTGCCCCTGCTGCCTGAAATAATCGGCTCCTCTCCGTGATGGTCACAGACAGTGGAAACTACCGGCAGGTACCCCGAGAGGCAAAAACCGCGTTCGTCATGCTTGCGGTTAACATGACATTCCCGGGGGCAGACATCGCACGAGGATAACCGTGCTTCCAGTGACTTTGCCCGGCGCTCAAGTTCGCCGGAGCTGTATAGTTTGAGGTATGAAGGCTCCAATTTGTCTATCTCCTGAAGAAGGAATTGACGGCGCAGGGAACTTCGAACTGGTGATAAAATCTGGTAACAAAAAAGAGCTCCCACGATGTGGGAGCTCTTTTACTACCTTTGCTCTCACCCTTACTCTCCCTTTCAGCTTCAGGCTGAATATCCCTAGCCCTTCTTCCTTTCAGGGCTCAATTTTTTACTGGAGAGCTCAGGGCTTCCCGATGCTCCTTACCAGCATTCTCCAACTTACTAACCATGACTTTGACTCTGCCTTATGCTGGCTTGGAGCCCACTTTGGGAAAGAACCATCGACATAACCATGCTTGTTTCCCTGTCATGTCTCTCCCTCCTTGCCAGATGGATATCGTTACTCATCTGACAACTCTATGGTAGCAAATAAGTATGCTTGTGTCAAGCTTTTTACGTTTGAATGTGTCAAGACTCATTAGAAATGACCTCTGGTGACCTCACACCGATAATGTCTGGGCGGACGGGTTTACTCCAGGATTTCCTCCAGCTTCTTAGCCTGTTCCAGGTGATATGAGCCTACGCTCATGCGGCGGACTTCTATGACGGTAGCTCCAACGCCCAGTTTTACTCCAATATCATGGACCAGGCTTCTAACGTAAAACCCCGAGGATACCTTGCAGGAGAGGGTGAAGTAGGGAAATTGAAATTCCTTGAACTTCAGTGAAGATATGTGCACCTGCTTTGGTGATATTTCCACTGCCAGTCCTTTTCTGGCCAGCTCATAGGCCTTTTTCCCACCTATCTTTTTGCTGGAATATGCTGGAGGATTTTGCCAGATGTCACCATGAAATTCCTTTATAGCCTGTTTCAGTTCCTCCTCCGTCACTTCTTTGTCGCTGCGCTGTATAATCTTCCCTTCCAGGTCAAAGGTGTCCGTATCCATTCCCAGTATTACTTTAACCTGATAAGATTTATCCATCTTGAGAAATGAAGCTGCTTCCCTGGTGCGTTTGCCCGTCAAGATGATGAGCAAACCCGTAGCCAGTGGGTCTAACGTCCCCGTATGGCCAACCTTTACCTTGAACTTTTTCTTTATCAGTTCTACCACCCGTGATGAAGTCATGCCCTTGGGCTTGTCCACCAGTAGAATTTTGTCCACGCTGGTTAGTATAGCGGAAAAATAGCGGGAACAGGAAGCGACCGCGCCCAGGTGCTGAGGCTGCAGATGATATCGGGGCGTTTGTTGAAATCTCGGCGCTATGCCTGCGCTGGTTTCTGTCGGAGGAGTTCTTTGTTGACGAGGTTGGGTGGATTTTCTCCTGAGAGAACTGCGACTACATTCTCCGCAACCATCTCGGACATCCTGTTGCGCGTTTGATGTGTAGCACTCCCCACATGCGGAGTTAAAACGACGTTGCTCAATTCAGTTAGTCCTGGAGATAGCGCTGGCTCATTTTCATACACATCCAGCGCCGCACCGGCGATTTTCCTCTCATGGAGGCTTTTCACCAGGGCCCGCTCATCGACGACCGGGCCCCTGGAGGTGTTAATCAGGCAGGCTGTTGGTTTCATCAGGAAAAGTTTGTTTTCGTCTATCAGATGGTAGGTCGAATCCGTCAGCGGCACGTGCAGTGTGACAAAATCAGACCGGGATAGAAGGGTATCCAGCTCTACGTATGTTGCTCTTGAGGCCAGTGCAGCTTCCCGGCTTACCGGTTTTGAGCTGCAGTACAGCACTTGCATGTTAAATCCTGAAGCTCTTCTGGCAACTGCCTGTCCTATCCTGCCGAAGCCGATGATTCCAAGGGTACTCCCATGGATGTCTGAACCCAGCATCAATTCCGGCTTCCAGCCGCTGAATTTACCTGATCGCATGAAGGAGTCTCCTTCAACCGTTCTTCTGGCAACTGCCATGATGAGGGCCCATGTCAGGTCAGCAGTGGTATCCGTCAGGACTCCGGGGGTATTGGTAACCATGATGCCCTGACGCGTGGCATAGTCAACATCTATGTTGTTGTAGCCCACGGCGAAATTTGAGATTACTCTCAGTTTTCTCCCCGCGTTTATGATGTCCCTGTCTATCCGGTCGCCGAGCAGACATATGAGGGCATCGGCATCAGTAACCCTGTCAGACAGCTCTCCCTTTGATAGAAGTTCGTCTTCCTCGTTGAGGGAAACGTCGCACTTCCCCTCAAGTTTCTTCAGTCCTGCTTCCGGAATCCTGTATGTAATGTAAACCTTCATTCAGAGGCCTCCAGTTTCCGATAGATAGCTTTATCGAGTGTGGAGCATGAATCAAAATTGGTTGCTGTCACTGGTTGAATAGAAGTGCCGGGGGTGGGACTCGAACCCACACTCTCTTGCGAGAAGCGGATTTTAAGTCCGCTGCGTCTGCCTATTCCGCCACCTCGGCATAACGGGAAGAGGCGGCGGGCGGATTCGAACCGCCGTATGGGGGTTTTGCAGACCCCTGCCTTAACCATCTTGGCTACACCGCCACAAAAGCTAGTTTTTAATGGAGCGGAAGACGGGATTCGAACCCGCGACCCCTTCCTTGGCAAGGAAGTATTCTACCGCTGAACTACTTCCGCATCCAGGACTAGATTTTATCCTCTTCACTATATCTAATCAAGTCAATAATTGGTGCCGAGGGGGAGACTTGAACTCCCACGGGCTTTTGGCCCACCACCCCCTCAAGATGGCGTGTCTACCTATTCCACCACCCCGGCATGGCAGGGGTGGCAGGATTCGAACCCACGACCGACGGTTTTGGAGACCGTTGCTCTACCAGACTGAGCTACACCCCTGTGCCCTGTCATTATAGCAAATATCCCTGGGACAACTCGAGCACCCCGCAGTTCAGGATATGTTGCCTGATGCTGTAGAGGGTAGCATTACGTTCGATTTCGCGCAACTGTTTTCGCAGCAATAGCTGAATTTGCCCTCTGGGTTAGCATCTCAGTGACCGAAATAGGCGGTAAGGCTTGCTGTAGCCAGGACTTTTTCCTTCAACGCATTTATGAAGTCCATATAAATGGTTTCAGGAGAGAGCTCCAGTGTGGCTACATTAAGCGCATACAGAACGAAGGTGTACTTGTGCGCCCTGTGCCCGACTGGCGGAGCCGGCCCGAAAAACTTATTTGCCGACAGACCGAAAGCGCCCAGTTCACTCGTCAACTCCTTTGCTCCCGGTGGCAGCAGCTCACTGTTACCGCTTGCTCCTTCAGCGAGCGAGGTGACTGACGAAGGAATATCGCAGATTATCCAGTGCACCAGGATGTCTCCAGGAAAAGCGCCCACTTTTTGTATTTCCGGATAGGGATTCCATGTTTCTTCCACCGGCATATCCAGATCGATAAATGTCAGGGCGAAGCTTTTTGCCCCTTCCGGGGCACCGCTCCAGCTAAGTGGCGGCAGAACATTTTCCCCGTCTGCTGTGTACCTGGTGGGAATTAGCCCCTGTTCTACTATCTCAGGTGATGTAAGACTGAACATGCTATTTTTCCGCTACAACTCCGGCTTCAAAAATGGTACCCCTGGTGCGACTCGAACGCACGACAAGCGGTTTAGGAAACCGCTGCTCTATCCTCTGAGCTACAGGGGCACAAAACTAATTCCTGGTTTTTACAGGACGTTATGTCAACTATCGGCGTTAAATTGGCGTTATTTTTTTCAAACACCCCTGCCGGTAGTAGCACCTCGTCCAGTAACACCATAGCATCCTCTTGCACACCCTCTATTATATGCGAATAGGTGTCCATGGTAAAGGCTGAGGTTCTGCTTGCTGAACACGCATAGTAGGGACATAGCAAGATAAGGGAGGAGAGTGGCTCCACGGCCACCCTCCTCCCTTTGGTTATATATACCTGGGAACTGGTGATTACTTGATTAACTTCCTTAATGTCCTGCCTGTAGCTTTACCGGTGGCACGCCTTGTACCCTTTCACCCCCCTTGCCCTTCTTGGCGTCATCGCGCATACTCATTATTCATATTCCTCCACCTGAGGATAATGCAGGTCTGGGGTTACCATGGATGAGCGCCTGGGTATCGTTGAAGAATCGTGCTATTTTCTCGTTCGTCATCTAATTCTCACTTTTCTTCGGCTTAGCTTTCGACCCACTCCTTGCAGAGTACCTCCGCCTGCTCCAAAACAGTCTGTGTCGCTTTTTCCTGCTTGTCTGGAGGATAACCGTACTTGCGGAGAATCCGCTTCACGATCACGCGAATTTGGGCGCGGGCATTCTCGCGGACAGTCC
>JAGGYM010000036.1 GCA_021162545.1 Dehalococcoidia bacterium
CACAAACCGGGCAGCGCGGGGGCGATTTTTGGAGGTCTCAGCTATCAGGCAAGCTCATCCAGCGCAGGTAGTACTCCATCAGCACCAGGTCAGGATCTTCGCCGAACCTCTATCCCGTCGCCAGGGAACCGCTTATCCAGGGAGTAGACTACCCGACTGCCAGCGGACCGTGCCGCTGCCCATACCATGGCGTCAGCAAATGACACCCTTCCCGAGGGACGACACAGAAGCAGAGCGAGGAGCACCAGGCTTTTGTCCAGGGCGAAAGGTGAGATATTCTCCTTCTGCAAGAAGGCTATCAAGTGATCCACCACTATTTCTCGAGGCACCTGATATACTGACGTCAGGACATACGCCGTCTCGGTTAGCACCACATCTGTTATCAGGAGGTCATCCACTCCGTCTATAATCTTAGCAGCTTGTTCCGCTGATTCGGGAGGATCGCCCGTAAGGTAACGAACTACAACGCTGGTGTCCAGGAAGCCGCTCAAGATAGCTGCTCCTCCGCACCCACTTTTTGCTTTGCTGCTTTATCCCAGGCCCTATCGCGGGCTTCATCCCACTCCTGTCCAGGGGCTACGCGCACTCTGACGTGCTTTGCCAGACTCCCTTTGAGGGATTTTCTGTGTTCCGGTGGCAGGAAATAGACCTCCACATGGTCATTCACTATACGCTGGAGGGTTAACCACCCGGGCTCCACACCGAGTTGGTCACGGATCTCCTTCGCTATGACGACTTGCCCCTTAAAGCCTACCACATGTGCCACAGTATAACCTCCCAGCTCCCTGTATAACTCAGGTTAACACAAGTGTAGTTGGCGGTCAAGAGTGAGAGCAACAAGCCAAACAGCAAAGGCAAACGGCGTTCCCTTCTACAGGGGGTAAGCGCCCCCTATCCCTCGATGACCTCTTTGGTGCTGGGCACGCGCCCGACGAGCCGCTCATCGACGCGGGTAGCCGCATCCAGAGCGCGGCCCAGGGCTTTAAACAAAGCCTCGGCCTTGTGGTGGTCATTCACGCCGCCGAGTATGCTGGCGTGGAGATTTATCCTGGCTTCGGTGGCAAAGGAAACCAGGAAATGGCGCACCAAATCGGCGCACAGGTCGCCTATCTTGTCCCGGGTGAAAGTGACCTCTACCACACTGTAAGCTCTCCCGCAGATATCCACTGTCACCATGACCAATGCTTCATCCATAGGGACAACGGCGTGCGCCATTCTCACTATGCCCCTCTTCTCTCCCAGAGCCCGGTTAAAGGCCTTGCCCAGCGAGATGGCCACATCTTCCACTACATGATGCTGGTCATCCCCCGTGGCCGAGAGTTTTATGTCAAACAAACCGTGCTGCGCCAGTTGCGCCAGGAAGTGGTCGAACATCCTTACCCCCGTGGTAATCTCGAATTGTCCCGTGCCATCGATCCCCAACTCCACCTTGATGGTCGTTTCCGCGGTATCGCGGATAACCTTTGCTTTTCTTTCAGCCATTTCTAAACCTCCGCCATTATTTTCACTTGCCAGAAGCGCGCCGCGTCTGCTCCTCCCCGGCAGCAGCAACGGGCAGGGCCTTCAGCGCCTCAACCACGGTATCGGTATCCTCCGGTCTGCCCACACTTATCCTGAGGCAATCCACCAGGACAGGATTATCAAAGTAGCGGATGAAAATGCCTCTTTGCCGCAGATGCCCCCATATCTCCCCGGCATTTCCTCGAAGCACCAGGTTGAGAATGAAATTCCCCCGGGAGGGATAGGGATGCAACCACTCGATTTCCCCCAGTTTCTCGAACAGCCTGTCTCTCTCCGCAATTATCATGGCCACGTTGTGGCGAAGATAATTCACATCGGAGAGGGAAGCCAGCACCGCTGCCTGGGCTGCGACATTGATATTGTACGGTTGCTTGATCTTCATCAGGCAGGCGGCGATTTCCGGAGAGAAAAAGCCATAGCCGACTCTCAAACCTGCCAGCCCGGCCCACTTGCTGAAGGTGCGCAGCACTGCCAGATTGGGATGGGCAGGCACCAGGTCAGCCACGCTGGCATCAGCGAACTCAAAATAGGCCTCATCCACCACCAGTATCCTCCCCGTATCGAGCAACTCCAGAACCTCCTGCCGAGAGATGAGATTCCCCGTGGGATTATTGGGAGAGGTAACGAAGATAACCTTGGTCTTCCGGGTCAAAGCCTTTTTCACACCCGCCACATCCAGGGTGAAGTCCTCGTTCCTGGGCACGCTAACCAGCCTGCCACCACAAACCTCAGTGAGAAAAGGATACATCCCGAACGTCGGAGGACAACTGATAACCTCATCTCCAGCTTCGAGGAAGAGCTTCAGGATAAGCTCGATCAGCTCATCGCTGCCACTGCCACAAACTATATGCCGCCGGCTCATGCCGGTGTACTCTTCCAAAGCCTGCTTCAAGACCCTTTGCTCTGGGTCGGGATAGATATGATAGCGGGGATAATCAGCCAGGGCCCGATACACCTGCGGAGAGCAACCATACGGGTTTTCATTGCCGTCGAGTTTGATTATCTTCGCCGGCGGCAACTCCGTTCGCTGACCCAGGATTTCAACGGGTTCGATGGGGGTATAGCCGGTTATAGCAGCCAGATCGGGCCTCATCAATTCTCTGACTTCCACACTTTTTCTTTCACCCATTGTTCTCTCCCTGCAACCTCGCTTCCACCGCCCGTGCATGACCCTCCAACCCCTCAGCTTCAGCTATCACCACAGCCGCCTGGCCCAGCTCCCGCATAGCAGTTTCATCCAGAGCAATGACGTTGCTCACCTTGAGAAAATCGCCGATGCCC
Source organism: Dehalococcoidia bacterium (assembly GCA_021162545.1). Lineage (GTDB taxonomy): Bacteria > Chloroflexota > Dehalococcoidia > GIF9 > AB-539-J10 > M55B177. Next base: position 2,803 of record JAGGYM010000036.1, read on the forward strand.
AGAGGAGAAGCAAAACGAGCACTGCCTCCCGTGGGCAGCACGTGGCTGGGGCCGGCAATGTAATCCCCCAGAACTATGGGAGAGTTTTCCCCAACGAAAATACAGCCCGCGTTGCGAATCTTGCCAACCAGGGAAGCTGCCCGCGGAACCATAAGAGAAAGATGCTCCGGAGCAAAGAGGTTAACCAGCTCAATAGCTTCCTCAAGGTTTTCCACTACCAGCAGCATTCCAGCATCCGCAGCCTGAGCAGCGATAGAGCGACGCTTCATCCCGGCCAGCTGCTTTGCCACTTCCCTCTCGACCTCATCAGCCAGCTCCGGCGAGGTGGTAATCAAAATAACCGAGGCCAGGGAATCGTGTTCCGCCTGCGCCAGCAGGTCAGCAGCGCAAAGCGCAGGGTTAGCGCTTTCATCAGCCACAATCACCGCTTCGCTCGGTCCCTCAAGGCCATCGATAGCTACTGCACCATAAACCATCTTCTTGGCCAGCGTGACGAAGATGTTGCCCGGCCCGCAAATTTTATCCACCCGGGGCACAGAAGCGGTGCCGAAAGCCAGCGCGGCCACAGCCTGAGCACCACCAACCTTAAAAATGCGGTCAACGCCGGCGATAGCAGCAGCAGCCAGCGCAGCTGCTGGAATTTCGCCATTTTCTGCCGACGGTGGCGAGACCATGATAATTTCCCGCACTCCTGCTACTCTGGCCGGCACCGCCATCATCAAAACCGTAGAAGGGTAAGCAGCGGTACCTCCGGGAACGTACAAACCCACCCTGTCCAGAGGACGCACCTGCTGTCCCAGGTGCTCGCCGGTAATGAAGGGTCGCTCTTCCGTGCCCGACACCGCGCGGTAAACGGCGGAATGAAAATCGCGTATTCTTCCAGCCGCCAGCTCCAGTGCTTCAAGGAGCTTCCCGTCCACGGCATCGCGAGCCGCGACAATTTTTTCCCTGCTCACCTCCAGCGAGTCGAGCTCGACGCCATCCAGTTTTCTGGAATAATCGCGGAGAGCTTCATCGCCCCTGAAGCGAACATCAGCAACGATTTGCTGCACCACTTCCCAGGCAGAAGCCTCCTTCGAGGATGCTTGTCCTGCCCCCCCAGGGGAAGAAGTAAATGACTCCCAGTAATTCTTCCGGGAAAGCAGTTTCCTGGCTTCAGTGAAACCGGTAACTCTTCTCATATGTAACCTCGCCTGCAAGCGCTATTATTGAAGCACAGCTCCGCGGAAAGCCGCAAGAAAAAACTCTATCTTCTCCTCCTTCCCAAGCTGGATGATACTGTCTTTATTCCCGATGAGGCAGGCGGAAGAGCGAAACAGCACATCTATTACCTTCAACCTGTGTTGCTCCAGCGTCTTCCCCGTTTCAGTATTATCGATTAGCAGGTCGGCATCGTCAGGCAGGAATGCTTCACTCGCTCCCCAGGTAGGTATCAATTTATAAGGGTCGATGCGATTATCCCGGAGATATTTATCGGCCAGGTTGACGTACTCCGATGCCACTCTGATGGGCGCAAGTTTGCCCTCCTGAACGAGCGACCTCAAATCATCAACGTTGTCCGCGGGGACATCCTGGCTGATGGCCACCACAATTCTAACTCCGCCAAAGCCAAGGCCGAGCAACTTCTCTACCGGGCTGGAGGGGAAACGGGAAAGGTGTTCCCTCAGCCAGTCTTCTCCCGTAATGGCCAGGTCGAAATTACCGTTGGCCACCTGAAGCGGCATATCCTGTGGCCTGATCATCTTGATGCCAAGCCAGTCCAGATCGCTGACGGGGCGGCGACTTATCCTCCTCCCTGAATATCCCCGAAAATTGAGCCCTGCCCGTTCCAGAAGCTGTGTGGTGGGCCCGTGCTGATGACCGTCGGGCAAAGCCAGTTTGATTTCCTTTGCCTGCCAGCCAGTGAGCACCGGCTTCAGGGCTGTCCGGTCCCTCCGAAAAAATTCCCGCGCCGCCCTGGAGGTATCCTCTCTGGCAACGAACCGTGGACTCAAGCGTCCCAGTATCTGGCTCAGGTCCTTGTTCTCCAGGCTCTTCCTGTTGGCAATGAGATAAGCCATCACGGGAAACAACTCCGCCAGGGAAACCAGTCTCTGTGCCTTAAGCTCCGTTTCACCCTCGTGCCACAGGACAGCCAGATCGGCATTCTCGGGGGGATAGGCTTCCGCCGCTCCCCACACGGGGATAATCCTGAACTCTCCCAGGCGGAAATCCAGGGCCATGCCCTCAGCGAGGTTGGGATACTCGCTCACGATGCGATAAGCACCCCCTCCGGGGAGCTCATCGAGACGGGACAGGCCCAATTTCTCACTGGCAGCCACGCACACGTTGCCATCGCCGTAGCCCAGGTTGGCCACGCTCACCAGCGCGCTCGCAGGATACCTCGTTTGCAACTCCTCGATCCAGTCTAGACCGCATATACCGAAGTCATAGTTTCCTACAGCCACCTGCACGGGAATATCTTTCGCCTGAAACACCTTGGCCGAAAGGTAAGGAAACTCGGCCGACTCAAGGCAATATTGCCTCGTCTTCGCGTCGTAACCCGAAAAACTCAAGCCGACCTCCTTCAGAAACTCCGCCGTGGATGAAAGAAATCTGCCCTTGGGCAAGGCAAATCTGACAGGTTGGTATTCCATAAACAGCTTTACCCGCTTATCGCAGCCAGGACCTCTTCTTCAGAATTCACTCGCAATCTCTGTTTACCTTCACAGTCCTCGAGCACAAATGGCCCTTCGCCGGAAATCGAGATAACCCAGCGGTAGCCGGCTTCTTTGCGCTCCTCAAAGCCAAGCTCCGCCGTGTACCCGGCACCGCGAAGTGATTTCGCCAGAGCGAAACATTTGTTCACCACCCCTGCGTCCAGCTCTTCACCCCTGACCAGTATCCTCTCAACGCCATTTCCCCTCTCCCCCGGCAGCAACTCCATTATGGGATCGGCATAGAGGGCAAAGCCACAGGCAGGCACCTTCTTGCCTCCCATGAGAGGAATAAGGTCGTCGTATCTTCCTCCTCCCCCCACTCTATTCACTCCAGAGAGGAACTGAAAACACACTCCGGTATAATACTCAAAGCCACTTATGGCTTTGACGTCGATGCTGTAATCACAATCCAGGTCATCCAGCGAGGTGGTAATGTTGATGAAATTATCCAGGGCCGACCTGAAAGCGGGGGAGGCCTCACGAGAGATGGCCCTGATATTCTGCAGGAAGTTGCTCGACCTGCCCTTGAGATTCAGGAGCCCGTTCAAGAGATTATCGAGCCAGGGATTGCTCCCCTCCATCTTCTCCAGTATGCTCCAGTCTCCTTCCAGAATGCAGTTCAGTACTCTGGCCTCCTCCCCGGAATCGAGCCCAAACTCCCTGACCAGCTCCTTGACCAGGCCGGCATGTGATAGCTGCAATTCGACCTCACCCAGACCCATCTGGCACATCGTCTCCCTGGCCAGCAAAATCGCCTCGACATCGGCGGTAAATTCAGTGCCCCCCAAAAACTCGGTGCCATACTGCCAGCGCTCTCTTTTCTCCCTGCCCGTTCTTTCAAAAGCAAATATGTTGGTCACGTAGAAGAGCCTGGCGACCTCCTGGTCGCTGAGGTTATCGATATAGAGCCTGGCTATGGGGATGGTGCCGTCGGGCTTCAAGACCACCCTCTCGCCACTCCAGCCATCCCAATCGAGGAAGGAATAAACCCGGCGCAGCATTCCGGGAGTAAGCGTCCCGGTAGAGGTGAAAAGGTGCAGGTACTCCAGCGTTGGCGTTCGCACCTCACGGTATCCCCACCTCTGGCAGCAGTTCCTGAACACGTCCACCACGTGACGGAAGCGCAACATATCTCCCGGCAACATATCCTGCATTCCTTTACACTTCTGGTTTTCCATTTTTCCTATTCTACACTATGTCACTCTGGCTCTCAATAAAGAGTGCCCCCTTCAGCATATTGTTTTCCCTCTTTGTCATGGCGAATCGAGCTTATCCGTCATTGCGAGCCTTCATCAGACTGTCGTTGCGAGCCTTCCTTTTCTGGTCTTTGCGAAGAGCCGCAGGCGACGTGGCAATCTCGTCCCTCTTCGTCTTTGCGAGGCAGCATCGCTGCCGTGGCAATCTCATGCAAATCTCTTCCCCTCAGATTGCTTCGTCGCTACGTTCCTGGCAATGACGGAAACGGGGAAAACTGCCCACATCGTACGCTCCCGCTATGGGCAGTTTGTTACTTTGCCCCACTTACCCTATAATTAACACTGTAACCAGAATGGGGTTGTAGATAGATGCGCAGGGCCATTAAAATTTTCAAACTGTTTGTCTTCGCGTTGCTCATGCTCCCTATGGCCCTGGGCCCTGTAAGCAACGCGGTCGATGCCTCTACCTCCAGAATCGAAGTGCTCCACGTGGAGGGAACTATAGTGCCGGTGGTATCCGATTACATAAACAGGGGCATCCGCCAGGCCGAGGAGGAAAACGCCTCCGCCTGCATCATTGAGCTGAACACGCCGGGAGGGCTCCTCGGCTCCACGGAGAAGATAGTGGGAACAATCATGAACGCCGATGTCCCCATCGTCGTCTTCGTCGCCCCTAAAGGCGCCTGGGCCGCTTCGGCGGGGACCTTTATTACTCTGTCCGCTCATGTAGCCGCCATGACACCGGGCACCACCATCGGCGCAGCGCATCCCGTTAGCGGAGGAGGAGAGGAAATACCGGAAGACCAGATGAAAAAGATAACCGAATTTTCCGCCAAGTGGATGAAAACCATCGCACAGGAACGCGGCCGCAACATGGAAGAGGCCGAGCTGGCGGTGACGGGAAGCAAATCCTTTACCGACGTCGATGCCCTCGAGCTTAACCTGATCGACCTGAGGGCTGATAACCTGGAAGACCTCATCTCCAAAATCAACGGCACAAAGGTCACGCTGGCCAGCGGCAAAGAGGTCACCATAGATACCACGAGCTACGGAATGGAAGAAAACGAGATGAATGCCATCGAACGCTTCCTGCTCACGATAAGCGACCCCAACATCGCCTATATCCTGATGACGCTGGCCACGATAGGGTTGATCACGGAGATATCCAACCCGGGGATGATATTTCCCGGAGTAGCCGGCGGCATCAGTTTGCTGCTGGCTTTCTACTCGCTGGGGGTACTCAATGCCTATTGGGGAGGTGTGGCACTCATTTTGCTTGGCATTGGCCTCCTTATCACGGAGCTTTTCACCTCCAGCTTCGGATTGCTGACCGGCGGGGGTGTAATCGCCCTGGTCATGGGATCACTGGTGCTCTTCAGTCACAGCCCGGGGATAGAAATCAACCGCGGCTTGATTGCCGGGGTAACAGCCGTCATCGCCGCTTTCTGCATCTTCGCCGTTGGTGCTATCATTAGAGGGCAGAAACGCCGCAAGGCTACTGGCGCCGAGGGCATGGTGGGAGAAGTGGCCATAACCAGGACTCCCCTCGACCCCGAAGGCAAAGTTCTCGCTGAAGGTGAACTCTGGAGCGCCATAACCGATGGCGAAAGGATAGAGCCCAGGGAAGAAGTAATAATAACCAGGATAGAAGAATTGCGACTGCGGGTAAAGAGAAAATCCAAAGAGGAAAAGAGTAAAAAAGGGGCTGATTAACTATGGAAATGTCTGGTGCGGTTATCACAGCTATAATTTGTGGTGTCATTTGTCTTGGTCTTATTATCTATGCCATTATCAGAGCGCAGAGACGGAAGCTTTCCACGGGCATAGAGGAGATGATCGGTAAAACGGCCATAGCGCAAACGACACTCAATCCCAAAGGCACAGTTTTCGTTGAAGGCGAAGGAGAGGTATGGACTGCCATCCTGGAGGGAAATAGCAGCGATACCGTAGAACCTGAAGAGGAGGTGACTATAACCAGAGTAGCAGGATTGAAATTGTGGGTAACTAAGAAAGAGAAGGAGGAGAAATGAATGATTTCATTCTTTATTTTGTCATCGCCATAGTGGTGATAATACTGCTGTCAAATGCCATCAAGGTCGTTCAAGAGTATGAAAGGGGCGGCGTTTTCCGTCTGGGACGGTTCGTCGGGCTCAGGGGTCCGGGACTGATATTCCTTATTCCTTTCATCGAGCGCATGAGGAAAGTTGACCTGCGCGTAATTACCATGGATGTACCATCGCAGGAATGCATGACGGTGGACAACGTTACCGTTACCGTTGATGCCGTAATCTACTTCCGCGTGGTCGACGCCGCAGAAGCCATCCTCAAGGTGCTGGACTACATAAAGGCCACTTCGCTGCTGGCACAGACCACCCTGCGAAACGTGGTGGGACAATCCGAACTGGACGACGTGTTGTCTCACAGAGACCAGCTTAACGAAAAGATACAGACAATCGTGGACGAAGGCACGAATCCCTGGGGAATAAAGGTGAGCATGGTTGAAATCAAGGACGTAGAACTACCACAGGTGATGCAGCGAGCCATGGCAGCTCAGGCTGAAGCGGAAAGAGACCGCCGGGCCAAGGTCGTCCACGCCGAAGGTGAATACCAGGCAGCGGAAAAGCTGGCACTAGCAGCCCAAGTTATTGCGACCCAGCCCTCAGCCATGCAATTGCGTTACCTGCAAACGCTGACCCAAATTGCTGAGGAGAAAAGCAGCACCATCCTGTTCCCCCTCCCCATGGAGCTGATAACTCCCTTCCTCGAGAGAGCGAAGAAACCCGATAAGGAGTAACTGTCCAGGGTGACAAACCCGAAGCCACTGGTTTTGGGCATAGCGGGCAGCCCGCGCTGCGGTGGCAACACCGACCTGCTCCTGGAGCAGGCGCTGTCAGGAGCTGACGGAGCAGGAGCCCGAACGAGGAGAATTAACAGCAGGGAGCTTAAGATAGCTCCCTGCTGTCACTGCGATAAATGCCTTCCGGAGGGCATCTGCGCCACGGAGGACGACATGCAGTGGCTCTACAGGGAATTGCGCCGGGCCGACCACCTCATTCTATCTTCCCCCATTTTCTTCATGGGGCTGCCGGCGCAGGTAAAAGCCATGATCGACCGCTGCCAGGCGTTGTGGGTCATGAAATACCTGCTCAAGGTTCCCGTAGCCCTCGCATCGCAGAGCAAGCGAAGGGGACTGTTCCTCTCCGCGGCGGGCAACAACCGCCCCAACACCTTCCAGCCAGCTATAGCCACAGTGAAAGCGTGGTTCGCCACACTGGATGTTGACTACTCGGCCGAACTGCTTTTCGGGGGCATGGACGGAAGGGAAGCCATCACCGCTCATCCCACAGCGCTGCGGGATGCTTTCCTTGCCGGGGGAAAACTGGTCCGGGGATGAAGGTACCCTTCCCGCAGGTTGTGCCACCACCGCTCTCCCGCAGAGAAACGGAGAAAAACCCCACCACCACGGCGAGGCTGCTCCAAAGACAGAGAGGAAGGAATTTAATGAGCCAAGCCGGCGAGGTCAGTCAGCCTCTCTACCTTTTTCTCCCGCATGAATTCCTCTATCCCTTTCACTATAGTAAGGCCAATGCCGGGATCGGTAAAATTGGCAGTGCCAACCTGTACAGCGCTAGCTCCACACATGATGAACTCCAGAGCATCGCTGGCTGACGCGATGCCACCACAACCAACTACCGGAACGCGCACAACTTCAGCCACCTCGTAAACCATGCGCAGCGCCACTGGCTTGATAGCGGGGCCTGAAAGCCCGCCGGTTATATTTCCCAGGCGGGGCTTCCCTTTATCAACAGCGAAAGCCATTCCCTTCAGCGTATTGATTAGAGAAATGGCATCGGCACCCGCCTCCTGCACCGCCAGGGCAATTGCCCTGATATCCGTCACGTTGGGGCTCAGCTTGACCATCAGCGGCAAGCTGCTGGCACCTTTGACTGCCGCAGTCACCCGTGCAGCGATTTCCGGGTTCATCCCAAATTCCGCTCCACCCGCGGAAACGTTGGGACAACTGATATTTAGCTCGATGCCGCTTATTCCCTGCACACCCTCCAACCTGGTCACCACCTCAACATATTCCTCTATCGTTTCTCCGGCGACGTTGACGATCACCGGGACCTGCCATGATGCCCATTTGGGAGCTTCCTCCCTGATTAAAGCCTCAACCCCAATGTTTTCCAGCCCCACGGAGTTAAGCAGACCGGATGCAGTCTCTACCAAACGCGGTTGAGGATTGCCACGACGGGGCGCAAGAGTGGTTCCCTTGCAGACAACAGCTCCCAGTTTTTGTATCTCGACGAGTTGCGCATACTCCTCCCCATAGCCAAAGATGCCCGACGCTATCATCACGGGATTCGAAAGAGATAATCCCGCGGAATGGCCTGGTGCCAGCTGAACGCACAGATTCGGGGAATTGTCCATATCCTGAATCTTAATTATATCCCAGGAAGTAGAGAAAGAATACCACTATATATAAATCAAAACTTCTGTCATAATGGATGAAATACCATTCCAGGGCCAGAATCCAACGTGCAGGAGCTTTGGAAGATGCAGGAGCCAACATACACAGTCCGCCTCATGAAGGAAGACGATGTTCATCAGGTGACAGAAATCGACCGTGAGGTCTTTCCCACCGAGTGGATGTTCCGACTTTCATCTTCCTATCAGAAGGAATTCAAAAACCCCCTGGCGCACTATCTGGTAGCCTCCACCTGCAGCGATATATTTCCCGAACCGTGCCCGGCAATTGCCACCCAGCTACCCCTCTTCAGGAACTTCTTCAATAGCATGCATCATGCCGCCCGGGGAGGAAAGGAAACGCAAAGCCCCTACATTGTTGGATTTGCCGGCCTGTGGATGATGGCACATAATGCTCACATCATGTCTCTCGCCGTGAGAGACAGATATCGTGGCGAAGGCATTGGTGAAGCGTTACTGATATCCATCATTGAGCTCGCAATCAGGCTAGATGCCAATATGCTCACCCTGGAGGTGCGCGCCTCCAACGACATCGCCCAGGCGCTTTACGAAAAACACGGGTTCAGGGCAGCAGGCTACCGTCCCCGGTACTATTCCGATAACGGAGAAGACGCCGTTATAATGAACACGAACAGCATTACTTCAGATTCGTTTCAGTCGTTTTTCCGGAGTTTGAAGGAAGAACATCTCCAGAGATACAACCACATCACTTTGAAAATTTCCTGATACCAACCAATGCCCTTTTTCAAAACTTACTTTTGAAATGCCTTCTGCTACAATTGTAAGCAGAGGGACCGGTGAGGCTGAGGGAAGGGAGGCTTTCGATTAAATGCTCAAGGAAACAGAAAGGCAAACTGCAGGCAGCCAGGACATAGCGCTCTACGTTCACGTTCCCTTCTGCCGTCACAAATGCAACTACTGTTCCTTCGTATCATATTCTCACCGTGAGTCCGACATACCCGCATACGTCAGCGCGCTTCAGGAAGAGCTGGCTCTGAGTGCCGCCGGACAGCGAGTATCCAGCCTGTACTTCGGAGGAGGAACACCAAGCCTGCTTTCCCCCCAGCAGGTCGGGGACATACTGTCCACCATCCGCTCACTCTTCAAGATAGACGAAGCAGCAGAAACAACCCTCGAAGCCAACCCGGGAACGGTGGATAGGCCATACCTGGCAGCCATCAGCGCCTCAGGTGTCAACCGGCTGAGCCTGGGTGTGCAGAGCCTGCACGACGACGAACTCAAGTTGCTGGGCCGCATCCACACCTCGGTAGAAGCCAAAAATGCCATGCGCTGTGCCAGGAGAGCCGGTTTCAGCAACCTGAATCTGGACCTCATCTACGGATTGCCGGGGCAAACTCTCTCAAGCTGGCAGAACACGTTGAACGAGGCCATCGAACTGGGAGCAGAGCATCTTTCCCTCTATGCGCTCAAGCTCGAGGGCGACGAGCCCCTCTACGAAGCAATTGAACGGGGAGAAGTACCACCTCCAGACCCCGACCTGAGCGCCGACCAGTACGAACTGGCGGAGGAGTTGCTGGCGGCACACAGCTACCAGCATTACGAGATATCGAACTGGGCCAGGGAAGGAAGGGAGTGCCGGCATAACCTGGTCTACTGGCACAACATGCCTTACCTGGGTATAGGCGTTGCCGCGCACTCTTACCTCGATGGCCACCGCTTCGCCAACACGAGAGACCTGGACAGATACCTTAAAGCCCTTTCACACGACGTACCACTGATAAGGGAGATGAGTGAGGAAATCGGGCCGAAAATGAAACTTGCCGAAACGGTTATCCTGGGGTTGAGGTTAAATTCAGGAGTGAGGCTGGATGACATACGTGCCCGATTTAGCGTAGACTTACGGGACAGATACCATCAAGAAATCGACGAGTTAACCTGTCTGGGACTTCTGGAAAATGATGCCGGAGGCATTCGCCTCACGAGTCGGGGCAGGCTACTGGCAAATGAGGCCTTCTGGCGATTCCTTCCAGAATAGAAAAAACAGGAAGGTCAAGTGGTATCAGGACAACAGAATATAAGGTAGATTTCGACCGAGGATATGAAGATTTAAACGATGGATCAATCAATCACGAGAAACTTCTGCATTATCGCCCATATCGACCACGGCAAGTCAACCCTGGCTGACCGACTGATTGAGATGACGGGCGCCATGCGCAGCGAGGACATACGCGAGCAGGTGCTGGACAGCATGGACCTGGAAAGGGAGCGAGGCATCACCATCAAAGCGAAGGCTATCCGCCTCAACTACCAGGCCAGAGACGGCAAGAGCTACAGGCTAAACCTGGTAGATACACCCGGCCACGTGGATTTCTCCTACGAGGTCTCGCGCACCATCGCCTCCTGCGAAGGAGCAGTGCTGGTGATAGATGCCACCCAGGGCATTCAGGCACAAACACTGGCAAATATCTACCTGGCCATGGAACACAAGCTGGAAGTCATTCCTGCGATAAACAAGATAGACCTGCCCGGCAGCGAACCCGAGCGCGTCCTGGATGAGATAGAGAGCGTCCTGGGATATGACAGAGAAAGCGTGCTCTTTATAAGCGCCAAGACCGGCCAGGGAGTGCCCCTGCTGCTGGAGGAAATAGTCAGGCGCATCCCCCCTCCCAGGGGCAGTCCCGACATGCCACTGCGGGCACTCATCTTTGACTCGCATTATGATTCCTACAAGGGCGTGGTCGCCTATCTCCGCGTGGCGGATGGACAGATAGCAAAGGGAGACGACCTGCGCCTGATGGGTCAGGGCACGGAGATGGAAACACTGGAGGTCGGCTACTTCGCCCCGGGCCCGTGTCCCACCGACGGGCTTTCGGCGGGCGACGTCGGTTATATCGCCACAGGGTTAAAGTACGTGGGAGAATGTCGCGTGGGCGATACCGTAACCTCTCTGATCAATGGCGCCACGGAACCCCTGATAGGCTACCGCCCGGCAAAGCCAATGGTGTTTGCCGGCATATACCCCGCGGTGGCAGATGACTACCGCGACCTTCGCGAGGCCATGGAAAAGCTCAGCCTCAACGACGCCTCGCTGTCATACGAACCGGAGTCCAGCCCACTCCTGGGACATGGATTCCGTTGTGGATTTCTTGGCTTGCTGCACCTGGACATCGTATGCGAAAGATTGGAACGCGAGTTTTCCCTGTCGCTGGTGGTCACAACGCCAGGCGTCAGCTTCCTCGTCACCAAAAGCAACGGGGAAAAGCTGACCATCATCAACCCGACCGACATGCCCTCGCCGGCAGAAATAGAGAAGCTGGAAGAGCCCTGGGTCGCCATATCCATCATCACGCCCTCGAAGTTCATCGGCTCCCTGATGGAGCTCATCATGGAATGTGGCGGCAGCTACAAGCGCACGGAGTACCTGGGACAGGCAAAAACGCTGGGGGAGCTGGGGCAGCGGGTACAGCTGGAATACGAAATACCACTGCGCTCAATGCTGACCACCTTCTATGACCAGTTGAAAAGCCGCAGCCGCGGTTATGCCTCACTAGACTACGAGTTCCTCGGCTACAGAAAAGCCAACCTGGTTAAACTTGACGTGCTGGTAAACGAAGTACTGGCGGACGCCTTCAGCCGCATCATTCCCCCCGATAAGGCCCACGAAGTAGGCAAGGCAATGGTCTTCAATCTGAAAAAGGACATTCCCCGCCAGTTGTTCAAGGTACCTCTCCAGGCAGCAGTGGGAGGTCGCATCGTAGCCCGCGCCGACATACCGGCCAAGCGCAAGGACGTCCTGGCCAAGTGCTATGGAGGCGATATAACCCGCAAGCGCAAGCTGCTGGAGAAACAGAAAGAGGGCAAGAAGAAGATGAAGATCATAGGCCACGTTGAGATACCCCGGGAGGCCTTCATGAACGTTCTCAAGCTCAATTAACAGGCCTCATTCGCCCGCTTCAAGAAGCACAAAGCCGCTTTGCTCATCTTTGAGCCGCGCCGCATTCGTACCCACGATTTCATAGAGGATAACCTCTCCCACCAGCCAGGTCTCCACACCATGGCGCAGGCAGCCGGTCATGGTCTGCCCCGACCGCCCCAGCGCGGCGTGTATGTGCAGGATAGGCTTCCCCTCCTCCCCGGGGGCGAGCACGCCCACACCCAGCACCTCATGCGCACCGTCTACGGGCAACAGCATCGGCTCAGGAGGCATTCCCTCCGAACGGCGCGGACCAACAACCACCCTGCCGCTTCCAACTCCTCCCACCAGGATGACATGCCCCACGGACACTCCCTTCTCCCCGGCGAAGCGCTCGATACATCCGGGCACCATATCACCATCATCAAGACGAATAACGAAAACCCGTCCTATTCTCCCTTCACTTGCCTTCATGGTAAACCTCCTTGACCGTCTCATGCACAATTGTAGCACTTGCCCAGACACTGGAGGCACCCTCAATGCCAAGAAGGCAATACTTACTACTGGCAGTCTATCTGCCAGTAAGCCTTTTCAAGGCATAAGCTGCCATGTGACAAAATCCACCTACCAGAAGCCAGATCCCCAAAACGAGCAAATTTACCTGTGGCGGAGTAACGTCGTATAGCCACACACTCATCAATATAAGCCCGGTCCAAATAAACAAGTGGCTTGTTAACCATTCTTTGGTAGTTAGGACTTTTATACTTTTCATTTGCTCTACCCTCCTTGTCCCATATATAACCAAATTATAAGGACTGGCAGGAGAGGAAAAACCTCACGGATCAAAAGCCTCCCCGTATGCATATGGATGATTGAACAAAATGCTACAAAGTCCACTGGTCAGGGGTTCACTTCAGGCATTGTCATTGTTCTACATTACCTTGCTAGCACCCCAGAAAAGCAGCATGCCCAAAATCACGGTGCCGCTCAGGGATTTCGTCTTTAAGGCGAAGAGAAGGGTTGGAATGGCTACCAGCAGCTCAGGCCGAAACAGCTCAATATGCCTTGGTTCACCCGTCGTTACCAGTAATGGCAAGAGAAGGGCACTAAGTATAGCCACCGGAGTCAAATCAAGCCCTTCGACAAGCCAGTTTGGCAGGTTACGCCTTGCCAGAGCAAGTAGTGGAATACACCTTGGCAGATAAGTAACCAGACTCATGCCAAGAACGATAATAATGTATTCATTCTCAAACATTGTCCTAAACTCATTTAACTCTTTTGGTTAATAAAACACCTAATGTTGCCGCCATAATTGACGCCAGAACAACGTATAAATTGCCTGGTAGTATCAGGGACAAGACTATTGCCATAGCCCCGGCAATACCCGCTGTCATCACGTATTTACGTCCTTTGAACTGAAATACCAGAAGGCCAATAAACATGGCAATGAGGGCGTAGTCAATGCCAAAGGCTTTTGCCGGTATGAACTGCCCACAGTATCCACCTATTACCGTGCTTGCGATCCACGTAATGTTTGCTGCGTGATTTACGACGAATCCTCGCCTTATGTCCCAATCCCCACTCTTGAACTTGGAAAGATTGACCGCAAAGCTTTCATCGGTAACCCCATAGGCAAACAGGGGCAGGATTCTCTTTCTGACACTACCCAAGTGGAGAGCCAATGATGAACTCATCAGGAAGTGCCTTAAATTAACGGTGAATGTGGCAAATATAATCGAGGCCGCTCCTGCCCCACTCGCTAGCATTGATACAGCAATAAACTGTGAACTGCCCGCAAAAACTAAAAGAGACATGAAGCCAATTTCGAGCGGATATAAACCAGCTTTCTGAGCAATTACACCAAAGGCCAGACCCAAGGGAATATATCCAAGACAAATAGGCCAGGCGGCGATGAGCCCCTGCATGATTTCCGACCTGGTATTTGCCCCGTCTTTATCTGCCATAGTACTCATAAATGCTGGCCCTGCCACATCGGGACAACCAATTAATGAACACTTTAGGCAGTCGAGTTGCCTATGTCAACAGCCAACTGCTTATTTCACCAAATATTAGAGGCTGCAATGGCACCACAACCTACCTGATATCGAAAGCCCTGGTGGCTGAGACAACAAGCGACATAGCCCACAGCTCCAAGCAGTATACGTATACCAACGCCTTTACCTTTCGCTTGAAACCTTGTGTCAAACGAGGTCACGCCGATGTTCTTAAGAGCACTTGAGGGGATTTTGCCATCGAAGTACAGTATCAGGATTCAGTATTAGATGATTTTAGTATCTTCGCTGTTTTCCTCCACCAAACCCACCACCGCCACTTCTATCGTCAGTACGGGGGCGAGCCGCATTAACAACGATCTCTCGATCCATTAGCGATTTCCCGTTCAGGCTATTAATTGCAGCCTGACCTTCAGACACTGATGGCATTTCAACAAACCCGAATCCCCTGACGCGCCCTGTATATTTGTCTTTTATAACATCCACAGATGCCACTTCTCCGAAAGCTGCAAATTCCTGTCGTAAGTCTTCCTCAGTTATATCGTATGACAGGTTACCCACATAGATTTTCATATTACTCTCCTCCTTGTTAAATTCCCAGGTGCTTCACTTGCTGTTTGCCGATTGTGTGCCAAACGACAGATGCCATAGCGCACCAGCACATCCCCAGGACACGCACAGACCAAACATTGCCGGCCTGTGCAGTCCTTAAGTTCAAGCCCGCGCTACCTGCTCAGGCTAAGCTTATTGTAGCAATCGCGACAATAAACCGGTCTATCTTCGTGGGGTTCAAAAGGCACTTCAGTTTCACAGCCACACGCAGCGCATATTGCGGGGAACATCTGGCGTCGTGACCCTGAACCATAGCCACCATCCCCATTGCGCTCCGACTTCCTTGCCTGGCGGCAGGAAGGACAACGCTTGGGCTCGTTGGTGTAACCTTTTGAGGCGAAGAATTCTTGTTCCCCAGCACTAAATGTAAACGTTGATCCACAATCAACACACTGGAGAGATTTGTCCTCAAAGCTCATAGACAACCTCCTCTTATAAATTAGTTAGTTCGAGTTGGCCATCCGCCGCTTGAGTAAACCTGAATAGTTCCACTAAAATGTCCGATAACCGAAACTAAAACCACCATAAACACTATACACTAAAGATTCCTCATTTGCAAAAGCAAGGCAAACTTCCCGGGAAGAAAGACTTTGTTTCCCAACCGATAACCCGCCCGATTAGTATAATCACGCCCAGGGGAACGGCTTTACGCCAATAAGTGTGAATTTTTGACCTCGTCAGGGGCACACTGTATGCTATTGATAAAGAGCGAGAGGCCAACCCAAATTACCTCACTCCATGGCCATCCGGAGAAGCAGGAGCTATGTTAAAGATGACAATCATGCCCAATTACTCCGAGAAGTTTTACCAGCATCATGCCCGGCGCTACGCCGAAGTTGCCCAACAATTCCTACAGTCGGTGTACGTCAGTTCATCTCATCCAGGGCTGAAAAACGACTGGGACCTGCTGGAGCGATTGAAAGAACTGACACCGGGCAAGCGGGGCCTGGATGCCGGCTGCGGCGCCGGCGCGCGAGACGTGCACGCCCTCTGGTTATGCGGATACGACATGCAGGGAATAGATGCCGTCGCTGAGAACATCAAGATAGCCTCCGAGATGCACTCGGAAATAGCCGGCCGCGTCTCAGTTGCTGACCTGCGAGAGCGTTTGAGCTTCCCCGGAGCCTCATTTGACTTCGTTACCTGCAACGCTGTCATCCAGCACATCGCTCCTGATACAGTTAAGAGCGTTACCCTTCCTGAGTTGGCCAGAGTGCTCAGGCCCGGGGGCGTCCTGCAACTGATGTTCAAGAATGGCAGCGGCCTGCTAAGCCTCTTCGACAGGGATTACAAGGCAGAACGGACATTCCAGCTTTACGATGAGCAGGAGGTGCTTTCCGTTCTAAAGATGCACGGCCTGGAGCTCATTGAGACGGAGTCACCGGACAAGCTGGGCGGCGTCATGTATTTCACCGACCCCAAGCAAGCCAAGCACTGCGTCTTTTTTGCCCGTAAGGTCAGCTAAGTATTCCCGGAGGCCCTTTCGGGAGAGTGTCGTTAAGAGCACAAGGCAAACTTCGCCTCCATTCACGGGAAATTGCCACGTTGCCTGCGGCTCCTCACAATGACAAAAGGAGGAATGCTCTACACAACGACAGAGGGATACCCTCCTTCAGATAAGACTCCTCTCCCTTGACTCTCATCGCGGCATCCTGTAGCCTAAGGGCAGTCACCCGGAATTTTTTTGCTAGAGAGCAGGAAGGTATCGTAAACACCAGGGCTAGAGGAGCAAACGTGAAGAAAGACAGCGCAATAATCTACTGCGATGGAGCCTGCTCGGGAAACCAGTTCAAGAACAACAAAGGGGGCTGGGGCGCCGTCCTGCAATACCAGGGCAGCACAAAAGAGATATATGGTGGCCAGCGAAACACGACAAACCAGAGAATGGAGCTAACGGCCTGCATAAAGGCATTAGAAGAGATTAAAGAGAAGAACACCGTCATAGAAATACATTCCGACAGCGCTTATCTGATAAACTGCCTGAACCAGAAGTGGTACGAAAGATGGCAGAAGAACGGCTGGCTAAACTACAAGAAAAAACCCGTTGAGAACAAGGATTTGTGGGTGAAACTTCTGGACCTGGTAAGCAAACGCGCTGTAACTTTTTACAAGGTAAGCGGGCACTCGGGGATAGAATTGAACGAACTGTCTGACAGTCTGGCCAGACAGGGCATGAGCGAACTGGACTGAGCGGCAAAATCAAGGTCAGGAAAAGGCAGGATGTTTCAGGTCACAGCCAGAGTCATATCACAGAAGGGCACCTGCGAAGCCGGGCATAAGGTTGGCGATGAATTCACTATCGACCAGAAGACGCCCCGCGGTATGTGCTCCTGGGCCTTTTGTACCCTTTTCCCCTTCGCCGAAGTGCTGCAGTTCGGCAGCTCGTTTCCATGGGAAGAAGACCCCGACAAGGCTATCGTTGCCTGCCCCGACCCGGCAAACCCCGTGGTCTTCGAACTGAGGCGCAACTTGCCACAAGAAGAAGAAGGCGAACCATAATTGCTCCCTGCTACTCCTACCGGTCAGTCAGACCAACCTGCCAGTTTTCTATACTGCGTCTCCACGAAGACAGGGAACATCAATTCCACATCCATGCCCCCCACCAGGAGATGCTTACACCAGTCAGTTAACCCACGAACTTCTTGTACCACGTTCCTGTTAAGGCAAGGATTGCCATACCCACAAGCATCGCGATGATGGGATTCTTGAGCCCCGGAATATCATGTATCACCGTCCACAGTCCATACCAGACCAGCACCACGCCGAAGAACACCAGCGTTCCGTAAATCACCTTATGATGTGTCCTGAATTTCTCCTGGAACTTCTCCACATCCGCCAGCATGGTCTTCTCCGTGAGGTGTTTCGTCTTCAGCTGTCGAGATACCTCTTCCCCGATTTGCGCTGAGATTTCTTTTTCCCCCATGCGCTCCCCCTCCTGATTTTTTTGAGAGCCATTGTCTTTCTGTTTTACCTCCATCTTGCCTCCTTGTCCAAGCATTGCAAAAACATCATGCCCTTTCCCCCTTCCCCAATACGATACACCGAATGATATACGCCCACCTTCCCAATTACAACATCCAAACCAGTGCCTCACAGCCGGCAGCAAAAACCTGAACGGAAGGAAACCTCCTCCGCTTCGGCCAATGACGAACCCAGGAATATGTGCTATCCTTTCCCTCACGACCAAAAGGGACGGCGATAGAATTATGTCAATTAACAACAGGGAAAGAAAATTTCACCTCTGGGGCTGGATTCTCTTTATAGTATGTGCCGCTTTCTTCATTGCCGCCAGCATCAAGGGCGACAACACGCTGACCCTCATCGGCAGCGTTATTTTTCTGGTCGCCTGCGTGGTCTTTCTCATTCCACTGGTAACTGGAGAGGACAAGAACAAGAATAGCGGAGAAAGGATAAATAAAGAATGACGCTACTAATAGCTTTCGCTACGGATGATGGAGATACACTAAAGGGTGACGAGCATTTCGGCATGGCAAAATTCTTCGACGTCTACGAGTTCTACAACAACGAGGAAAGATTCATCGAAAGGAGAGGCAACGTCAAATTTAAGGGAGATGAATCGATAAAGCACGGTGACCCCGAGAAAGCTAAAGCTACTTCTTCCGCTTTGGACAACGTTGACATCATTGTAGGCGGA
This sequence comes from Dehalococcoidia bacterium, assembly GCA_021162545.1. Taxonomy (GTDB): domain Bacteria; phylum Chloroflexota; class Dehalococcoidia; order GIF9; family AB-539-J10; genus M55B177. The sequence continues at coordinate 21,339 of JAGGYM010000036.1, forward strand.
AGATTCGGCCCCAACATTACTAAGCTATCAAAGAGATATGTTTGCGCGCTGGTCAGAACGGATACCGTGAAAAATGCAATCAAGATAGTACATAGCAACATCAGCAAACTAGAGGAAGAGAAGGACAAAGGGGAAGACAGGAAACATCTTGTGCTGACGCCATAAGTGAAAACCTCTCTTGCTCCACCAGCAATCCGATTTGACAAAAGTGGGGCAAGTATTTAGAATGTGCCTGAGAATGAGAGGCATTCGCAAAGATAGCAACCAACTGAAGGGCCACCCCCTGACGGCACAACGATGCTTGCTTCTGGACATCATCCATAACAGCAGTGAGCCTATAGATGCCAGAGAACTGTATCGCCGTGCCAGTAGCAAGGACAGGTCCGTCAGCATGGCTACCATCTACCGGAGCTTGCGCCTGTTCAAAGAACTGGGCCTAATAGACAAAATGCGTCTGGGGCTGATGCATAGCTGCTATGAGATAAGTCATTCGATGGAGCACCAGCACATAATATGCCAGTGCTGCGGCAAGGTCATAGAGTTCGAAAGCCCTCTGCTCACGGAGCTCATACGCAACCTTCAGCGCGAACACAACTTCAATGTGACCAGAGCTGAGCTGTGCCTGGAAGGATACTGCCAGCAATGCAAAGAGGAGGCGGAGAGAAACCGCTAACGATCATGGAAAACAGCCCGAGCAAGCAAAAATTTGGCTTCGTTCAAAACTTTACCCCCGTCTGGTTTGCCACCGTGCTTGGTTTTGGCGGAATCGCTCTAACTTCCAGCTTGATTGCCAAAGCATTTGGTGCTACCTGGCTCAACCCCGTAGCAATCATTCTGGCCTACTTCAATTTCGGGCTGTTCATATTCCTGTTTGTCACCTGGTTATCAAAGCTGATTTTCTACTTCCCGAGCCTCCTGAAAGAGCTACAGCATCCGGTAGTAGCTGGATTTCACTCCCTTATGCCAGCTGCGATGATAATGATATCTATCGTTTTCTCCAGAATTGGCGCAACGTTCTCCCTATGGCAATACAGGGAAATTTCAATTTCCTTCTGGACTGCAGGAGCCATTTTCGAAATCCTTCTCTTAACTGTCACAATCTACTTCTTAATCATTAACGAGAAGATGAATATAAATTCTATGAATGGAGGGTGGCTGGTCCCACCGGTAGCAGCTTTACTAACACCCGTTGCTGGAGTAAAACTGACAGAATTTATCTCTAATGAAGCTATATCCGCAAACGTCCTGTGGGTCAACTACTTCTTCTTTGGGATAGGAGCTTTCGTTTTCCTTCTAATGGCGGTGGCTTTATTCAGCAAAATTTTCTTCTTCGAAAAACTAGATCCAAAACTTATGCCCTCACTGTGGATCATATTAGTTCCCTTTTCTCTGATGGCTATTTCTCTGACGCTTTTCGCAAGCAAGACTGGAGCCTACTTGCAATCGGGTTTAGGAAGCAGCTTAGTAGGCTTAATTCCCATGATAAACCCTATGTTAATTGGAATCGGGGTATGGCTTCTTATCCTCTTGATCGCCCTGACTATTTATTATTTGAGGAAGCTCAGCCTTCCTTATGGAGCAGGGTGGTGGGCATTCATCTTCCCCACAGGCTCAGTTTGCTTAGCCTCTCTAACCCAGGGATCTCTCACCAACCAGACATTCTTTAGCTGGACAGGATTAGGCATTTACATTTTCCTGATAGCACTTACATTAATTGTCCTGTATCGGACTATAAAAGGACTGGTTCAAAGCATATCTCACCATGCTTGATGTGGAGCAGACATATACAACTTCTCTCCCATACCAGGGGGGGAAGAACGATGAGCCAGTTATGGGTATACCGGACATTACCTGCTTCAAACTCGGTGGCGACCAGGCAGCATGGCATCTGAATAAATTTAAGGAGGTTTATGTGAATTACAAGATTACCGGGAGGGTGCGCTGGTTATGATGCTCGCAAGGCAGCCAGCAGAAGTTGTTGCACCAATCCAGCCCACACGGAAAGTAGAGCGATACTGCTTGCCGGGCAGCACGGATTACACCCGGGCGAAATTCCAGTATCCGTCTAAATTGTAGGAGGCAGGCACAATGAAGAAATACGACGTAATTATAATTGGAGGTGGGCCAGCGGGACTCACCGCAGGGATTTACACCTCGCGAGCAGGGCTCAAAAGCCTGCTGGTGGAGCGCGGGATGTTTGGAGGACAGATAGTGAACGCCACTCTGATAGAGAACTATCCTGGTTTCCCCGACGGCATCTCGGGGTATGAGCTGGGCTCGCGCATGCACCAGCAGGCAGTTAAATTCGGTCTGGAAGTTACCACTGCCGAGATGACAGACATCACTCAAACACAACCCTATGAGGTTTCTACCACCGAAGGCAACTTCGAAGCAACAACCATCATTATCGCTGCTGGCTCAGAGTACCGCAAATTGGATGTCCCCGGAGAGGAAAGATTATCGGGCCATGGAGTTTCTTACTGTGCTACATGCGATGGTTTCCTTTTCCGTGGCCGCGACGTAGCAGTCGTCGGAGGAGGGAACACTGCTATCACCGATGCTCTGGAGTTGAGCCAGCATGCCAGCAAGGTATATGTAATACACCGGCGTGACCAGCTTCGGGCAGGAGAGATTCTCCGACAACGAGCTTTCGCCCAACCAAAGCTAGAATTCATCTGGAACTCGGTGGTGGAGGAAGCCCAGGGAGAGGAAATGTTGAGTGGTCTTAAGCTGCGCGACGTAAAAACAGGACGACAATCTACTTTGGAAGTGGCTGGAGCTTTCATTGCCACAGGATTTATGCCCAACAGCCAGCGCTTTTTCAATCTCCTGGAAATTGATGATGCCGGCCACATCGTCACCGATGAAGTGATGGCTACTTCAGCTCCCGGTATTTTCGCCGCCGGTGACATCCGCAGGAGTTCAGCGCGCCAGATTGCCTCCGCAGTTGGCGACGGCGTCACTGCCGCCACGGCCGCTTTCAAGTACATCCAGGAGACAGGCTAACAGCCAAATTAACAGGAAAGGAGATAATTACAAGATGAGTAAAGTAATAGAAGTCACGGACAAGAACTTCGAAGAGGAAGTGTTAAAATCAGATATCCCTGTAGAGGTCGATTTTTGGGCCCCATGGTGCGGTCCATGCCGCATGGTTACCCCGATATACGAGAAACTGGCGGGAGAATACGACGGCAAATTCAAGTTCTGCAAACTCAACGTGGACGAAAGCCAGCAAATGGCGGTGAAGTATCAAGTTATGAGCATCCCTCTGCAGATATACTTCGGCAACGGTCAGAAAGTTGACGAAATCCTTGGCGCAGTTCCTGAGAAAGTAATTCGAGCCAAGGTCGAGGAAATCACCAAAAAATTTCCAAGTGATGAAAAGGGAAAACTCAAAATGATCCTAACCTCATGGATTGAGAACAACAAAGAGTCCAGTGAAAAACTCGGAAAGTGGATGGAGAGAAATCAAAACACAGAAGGAATTGCAAATTACGCTGGTCTGAAGGAAGCAGCGCTGCAGATAGAAAAGGCGAACGAAAAGCTATCCCAGGCATTGACATAGCTGCAGACAGGAGAGAATAAGCAAGGCAGATTTAGCTATTCTCAAGAGTTCCAGTTTATAGTGAACTCTTTGAAGCTTTTAAAATCATTGGAAATATGGCGAACCTCTCTTCCTTCCGGGAATATGCTATAGTCGCTTGTGGGACGCTGTCCCTAGAGCTCAATTTGCTCAGGGACAGCGGCTTTCTGGATGCAGCGAAGGTTCTATACACAAAGCCAGGGAGGCATGAGAGGCCCGCAGAACTTGAAAGTCAACTGGTAAAACAAATAAGTGCCGCAAGGAGATACGCCAGGCGAATTATCGTCGTTTATGGAGGAGAATTCTGCTACATCAACGTTGATAATCCTTACAGGACAATAGACACGATAATCAAAGAACAGGAAGACTCAGAAACCAGTATCTCCCGGATAAAGGCCAGCGATTGCATCGACATGCTAGCCAGTGTTAAGCAAAGGGAGGAAATCAGCCAGGGTGAAGACGTTTACTGGCTAACTCCTGGATGGCTGAAATACCGCCGTTACATATACCAGGATTGGGACACAGGCAAAGCCAATGAGAATTTTCCTCAACACAGCGGAGGAGCAATCATGCTGGACGCTGTAGAATACTATGATAAACTCATAGAAAAGGACCCTGATAAAATTCTTGCCTTTTCCGACTGGATGGGAATCTCTCTCGATGCGCACAAAGTTTCTCTGGATCGCTTGAAAAATCTCCTCATAAATGAGAAAAGCAGATATGACCTGCCCGGGGGCTAAGCAAAGACCAGCTATACACTTGTGGCATAAAAAATCCCCTGAAACTAGCACCTGTATTACCTCAGCCTGGCAAACAGGTTTGAGCAACAAGGTTGCCATTCCGTGCAAAGAGAGTTGACCCGCCAGTCGTTACAGCCAGTTACAGAATCAGGCCAGGGCAACCTCGTCGCCATATTCCGGAACCGATATATTCCAGCCAGTTCTGTTCCCCAGGAAACCGGCGAATTGGAGGGCTGCTTCTGTTTCCCCGTGGACGATGAATAAATGTCTGGGTGGGCTCTGCAGCGATGAAAGCCAGCGAAACAGTTCTTCCCGGTCGGCATGGGCGGAAAAGCCGTGTATCTGCACAATGTTTGCCCTGACGGGATACTCCTGTCCCAGTATCCTCACCTCTCCGGCTCCACTGGCTATGTGCCTCCCCAGTGTTCCCTCAGCCTGATATCCCACGAAGAGAACCGTGTTCTCCGGTCCGGAAATGTTTTTCGCCAGGTGATGCTTTATCCTGCCCCCCGTGCACATGCCGGAGCCGGCGATTATCATGGCAGTTCCATTGATGTAGTTCAGGGCCTTGGACTGGTCTGCCGTCCTGGTCATGGTAAGGGTGGGAAAATCGAAAGGCGAATTTCCCTCGCGGATGAGCTTTAACATCTCCCGGTCAAAGAGCTCGGGATGGTGTTGAAACACTTCCGTGACGCTTATCGCCATGGGGCTGTCAACAAAAACCATGATGTGCGGTATGCGATCCTCTGCCAGCAGCTTAACCATGTAGTAGAGAACCTCCTGAGACCTCTCCAGGGCAAAACTGGGGACATATATATTCCCTCCTGCAGCCACGGTCTGATTTATCACCCCTGCGAGCTCGTCGCCGATGGCGCTCTGGACTTCATGTATTCTGTTACCATAGGTGGACTCCACCAGCACATAATCCGCCTGATCGAAAAGGGTGGGGTCCCACAGTATGGGCTTGTTCCAGCGCCCAACGTCTCCAGAGAAGAGAAGCGTTTTTCTTTCTTCTCCCTGTTCTACGGCCACCTTTATCATGGAAGAACCCAGTATATGGCCGGCGTCGTGGAACGCAGCAACAACTCCAGGGCCTATTTGAACCGATTCCCCATAGCGCACCGGCGAGAACAAGGGAAAACAAGCGCTGGCGTCGTCCGTCGTGTATAGGGGAAGATAGGGATGAGGCCCCACCTTTCCCTCTCGCTGATGCCTCTGCTTTTTGAACTCCATGTCGCTCTGCTGGATGCGCGCGCTATCCATGAGTACGATTTGCGCTATCTCGGCAGTGGCCGCGGTGCAGTAGATGCGTCCGCGAAAGCCCTCACGCACCAGCCTGGGCAAGAAGCCACAATGGTCAAGGTGAGCATGCGTTAAAAGCACGGCATCGATGGAATTCGGCGCAACGGGAAAAGGTTCCCAGTCTCTCCACTTGAACTGCCTCTCCTGATGCATTCCGCAATCCACCAGGAACCTGACGCCGCTGGTCTCCACCAGATGCCGTGAGCCGGTAACGTTCCGGGCCGCGCCCAGAAACTTCAGCTTAATGTGCACAGTTCCGCCTCCTGGTCATATCGTCCCGGCTAGCGGGACAGATTTCATATTCCTGTAGAATAGTCATTTCTGCCAGGAACAACTGAAGGAAATTCTAACACCATTCGCACCAATAACCAATAGCGCCAACCCCGGCGCTTCCCACCGGCAACACACTACCCTTCAACCTGCCACACAAGAACATCTCTCCAACCAAGCTCTCATCCGTAAAACCCAAAGCAAAATAAGCGCACGCTTTACTGCTACAGCCTCACCTGAGCCATTTTGCTGGTCAATCCACGGGGAGCATTGCGCTGCTAACGTGCACCTGTCGACGCGCGTTTTCAGACCGTCTTGACGTCATTCAGAAACATTCAGAAAGAGGAGCAGTAGCCAAAAAGGCTTTCTGCTATACTACTTCAGGTTGTCGCACAAGCGCGGGAGGAGAACGACCATGAAGGAAAAAATCGAGTGCGCCAGGTGCACAAAGACAGTATGCAACTCTGAACGATCCGACCAGGGGCCGGCAAATTGCCCCACCAGAACCAGGCAGGAGGCAATCCAGAAAGCGTTGACTGAATATGACCAGCCAGAGATAAGAGAATTCGCCCGGCAGGCATCCATTCAGGAGTTCGAGTGCTACATGAACCTGCCCGAGGGCCGGACCACGCGCAATCCCAGGGTGGAGGAAGTGGCCCAGTTCGCCAAAAAGATGGGCTACAAAAAACTCGGCATTGCCTTTTGCTCTGGTTTAATGGAAGAAGCCGGGCTGCTGACCACAATTCTGGAAAACAGGGGCTTCGATGTCGTTTCCGTTTGCTGTAAAGTGGGAGGCACGCCGAAGGAAAGAATTGGAATAACAGCAGAGCAGAAAATAGCAGGCCCAGGCGTCTGGGAAACGATGTGCAGCCCCATAGCCCAGGCAGAGATACTGAACGAGGAGGGAACAGAGTTCAACATAGTTGTCGGACTTTGCGTCGGCCACGATTCTCTCTTCTTCAAGCACTCCCGGGCACCCGTTACCGTCTTGATAGCCAAGGATAGGGTCTTCGGCCACAACCCGGCAGCCGCTTTATACCTATCCCATTCCTACTACCGCAAGCTGCTGCGGCAGGAGACCCCCTCTGAATAAGAGAACTGTCAGCAGAGCGGAAAAACGGAGGCAGGCGCTTCCAGCACCTGGGCAGGAGGAGAAATTGTCCGGGCTTCAAGCGCAAAAACAGCTACGGCACTCACCTGAGCAGCGCTTTTCTGCCAACAACCTCCTGCTTTATATACCACTTCTGAACGACCTCTACCACCTCTTCAGGATGGTCGCAAACCCTCAACAGGTTAAAATCCTCCTCTGAGATATACTCCTCTTCCATCGTATAGTTCTGCAGCCAGTCCAGAAATCCCTTCCAGTATTTGCTGTTGAACAACACCACCGGGAATGGCCTTATCTTGTGAGTCTGTATCATGGTCAATACTTCGCTCAGCTCATCCAGCGTGCCCATGCCCCCAGGCATGATGACAAAGGCAATGGCGTACTTCACCAGCATAACCTTGCGAGCAAAGAAATGGCTAAAGGATAGTGTTTTCGTGGCATAAACGTTGCTAACCTGTTCCTCGGGCAATTCAATGCTCAGACCCACTGAAGTGACTCCGGCTTCGCGCGCACCCTTGTTGGCCGCCTCCATCACGCCGGGCCCCCCACCGGTTATGATGGAAAATCCCAGCTCCCCCAGCCTGCGCGCTATTTCCTCCGTCACGGCATACATCTCGTGCTCAGGGCCAATTCGCGCCGAGCCGTATATGGTGACCGCCGGTTCTACACCACAAAGCTTGTCAAAACCCTCCACCAACTCTCCCAGTATGCGAAACATGCGCCAGGAATCCCCCCTGGCCAGGTCGTTTATTTCATATCTGTATGCCATATATCCCTCCTCGAGAGGCAAATAGTATCTATTTCACCGACAAAGAAGCCAGTCCACAAGAGTTATCAGGGAATCGCCGGACCTCCCCAAAACCTACTGCAACAGGTACTCCATCAGGATATTATGGGCACGGTGAGCTTTATCGCCGCCCCGGAACTCAAATTCCTTTGGTTCACTTCCCATGGAGCAGATGGTGAGAGTATCGCTGACGAAGAAACCCTTTTTAATGAAAAAACCCTTGTTGTCCTCACTGGCTACCGAGGCAATGCGGCTATGGGGTATGCTGACAAGGGCCTTTTTACTCCTCAAAAACTCCTTGTCGTAATAGATAATGCGCTTGTCCGTGATGCCGAGAAACCCGGTGCCCCGCCCCTTCAGGTCAAAAACAGCCCGAATGAGCTCTTCCGGCAGGCAAATGCCCTCAATTTTCTCCAGCTGGTCTTTCTTATCCACCATCATATCTTCCGCATGTTTTGCCATTAACTCGCGCCTCCTTCCAGGATAATCTCAACACCATAATATGCGCTGACTAATTTACTGTCAACATTAACCAAATTACTCAGTCCATTACCTTTTAGCTATTTACAGAGATAAAGTGGAAGCATACACTATAAACATATGAACAAAGGAGGGACAATATCGTGAAGTCAAAGTTAATCCTGGTTTGTACCCTGGCAGCCCTTTCCCTGTGCCTTTTCTCCTGTTCCCCGTCTCCTGTATCCATAGATGCCTCATCCTCAGGACAGCAGGTTGAGATTGCAAATGGTGGTACCCTGACGGTCACACTGCAGTCCAACTCCTCGACGGGTTTCGCCTGGCCGGAAACGGTAGAACTCAGCGACAGTTCCGTGCTGAACCAGACAAAGCACGAACTCGTACCTCCCGCGGACACCAGCGCCGTCGGTGCTCCCGGCGAAGAGGTATGGACATTCAAGGCGCTCAAGAAGGGCACCTGCGCCATCAACATGGAATACAGTCAACCCTGGGCAGGTGGAACAAAATCAGCGGAGACCTTCAACCTGACCGTAGTTGTTAAGTAGGGCACCGTTGCAGGTAAGGGAAGAAAATTTATTTGCTCCGCTGCATAAATTTTAATTTCAGGAGGTAAGGCTGATGAAAAAATATGTACTGATGCTGCTGGTGGCAGCTCTGACACTGTTCTCCTTTGCAGGATGTTCTCTGATACCCACTAATCCCCCTCAGGTTGCTCTGCAATCCCCGTCAAACGGTAGCTCCGTTTCCTCGCTAACACCCATACTGGCCTGGAACTGCAACGAGACAAATGTCTCTTTCCGCATCCAGGTGGCCAGCGACAGCAACTTCCAGAACCTGGTCATCGACCAGTCGGTTCTGCCCAACCCAAGCTATACCATGCCTTCGGGCAAGCTAAGCGACAACCAGACCTATTACTGGAAGGTAAATGTCAGCAAGTCGGGGCAGACCACCGAATGGACACCATACTGGTCCTTCAATACCCCCTCAGAAGCGGGCACCGCAACGGTAAAAGCTACCCTCGACGGCAATCCATGGTCGGGGAACGTCGGTTACACCCTGAGCGGACCAACGCAGCAAACCGGGACCTCCGTGGCCCAGAACCTCAGCGGACTGACACCGGGAAGCTACACCCTCGGCTACAACTCCGGCGGCCCCTCCGGAGCCTCGCTGGATAAAATCACCCCCTCGGCAACCCAGAACCTGCCCGCAGGCAGCGCCGTTACCTTCACCATCAACTTCGTTTCCCCGTCACCCAGCACCGTAGTGGTCAATGCCACCCTAGACGGTAATTCCTGGTCGGGCAAGGTTCACTACAATATAAGCGGACCTCACACCGCTTCTCTCTCCTCCATACCCCAGACCTTCGACAACATGTCTGCGGGAACTTATGCCGTGGGCTTCCGTTCCGGCGGCCCCAACGGCGCAACCCTGGCTGAAATCTCACCTTCTGCCCAGCAGACCTTATCCAGCGGCGGAACCATTACCTTCACCCTGAATTTCCACTCACAAACCTCCAGCACTATAAAGGTCAACGCCACGCTGGATGGCAGAAACTGGTCGGGGAACATCAACTACACCATAAACGGCCCATACGACGATTCCAGCTCCTACGTTCCCGACAGCTTCGGCGGCCTGCCCCGTGGAACCTACAGCGTAAACTACCGCTCCGGCGGCCCCAACGGCGCAACCCTGGCGGGCATCTCACCATCACCATCGCAGACCGTAGGCCACAACGGCACCATAACCTTCACCTTCAACTTCCAGTCGCACTCCAACTGCGCCATCATGGTCAATGCCACCCTCGATGGCCGGCCGTGGTCCGGCGAGGTCAATTATGTCGTACACGGAACTTATGACGGCTCAGGCTCCAATGTCCCCAACACCCTTGGCAGTGTACCTCCCGGGAGTTACTCCCTGCATTACCTCTCAGGAGGTCCCCAGGGAGCGGAACTGGGCAACATTTCACCAGAACCGAACCAGTACGTGAACCCCGGTGGCACTATCTCTTTCACCATGAACTTCCACTCGCAGGGCGGCGGCGGAGTCATACGCGTCACGGCCACCATCGATGGCGAACCCTGGCAGGGAGAAGTTCACTACACCATAAACGGGCCCATCACCGATTCCAGTTCCTCTGTGCCCGACGAGTTCAACGGGCCAGCCGGAACTTACACCATCTCCTACACCTCCGGCGGGCCTCACCAGTGCGTGCTGGAAAGCATTTCGCCTTCGCCAACACAGCATCTGGGCAACAACGGCATCATAGAATTCACCCTTAACTTCCACTTCCAGAGCGGCGTCCTTCCCTGATAAGGTTGGCGTCCCTCCGGATGACAGTCCGTAGGGAGGAGGAGGAACCAGATTCTTCCTCCTCCCTCTCTTGCTCCCGTGTCCGGTGCATGCAGCCGCCGGCGCGATAATGCACCCGGGAGAAAACCCGTGACCTTTGTGCTACAATAAAATCCACGAGGGCAAAGTCCATCATGAAAGAGACGAAGATACTGTGCTGGAACGTCAATGGCATCAGGTCGGCACAGAAAAAAGGCTTCCTGGAGTGGCTGCACAGCGAGTCCCCGGATGTTCTCTGCATCCAGGAAACCAAAGCCCACCCCGAGCAGCTCGACGAAGGTCTGCGACAGCCACCGGGCTACCACGCATACTGGAACTACCCCGCTGAGAAAAAAGGGTACAGCGGTGTCGTCACCTTCAGCAGGGAAGCGCCGCTCAGGGTCCAGCAGGGACTGGGCATAGAGGAATTCGACAGCGAGGGAAGAGTCATTATCTCGCAGCACTCCGAATTTACCATCTTCAACGTCTATTTCCCCAACGGCAAGAGGGATGAAGAGCGGCTGAGGTACAAGCTGGATTTCTACGAGGCTTTTTTCCAGTTCACAGAACCCCTGCGGCAAAAAGGCGAGAAGCTAATAATATGCGGCGATGTCAACACGGCCCACCAGGAAATAGACCTGGCCAGGCCAAAGGAGAACGAAAAGGTCTCGGGCTTCCTGCCCGTAGAGAGGGCCTGGATAGACAGATTAGTTGGCCGCGGATATGTGGACGCCTTCCGCCACTTCAACAAGGAACCAAGCCACTACACCTGGTGGGACATGAAGTCGCGGGCCAGGGAGAGGAACGTCGGCTGGAGAATCGACTATTTCTTCGTCACGGAGAACCTCCTGGATTCGGTCACGGAAGCGTTCATCATGTCCGGTGTCACCGGCTCCGACCATTGTCCCATCGGAATCACGCTCGAGATACCATCAAGTTAGCTGCGGGATGGCGCGGCGCCCTGCCCCGGTGCGGGCACCGAGCGCTTAGCAAAATTAGCCATTGCTGTTATACTAAAAGGAACTTTTTGATAATATGAAATCAGTTACAATCCAGATGGACAGGAGAGAAGCAGCAGGATGCCGGACGTAAGCTTTCCCGTGGCCTTCCTTGCCGGCCTGCTTTCCTTCCTGTCACCCTGCGTCCTGCCGCTGGTGCCGATCTATCTGGCCAACATAGCCGGTGCCTCGGTGCTCACCGATACCCCGCCATCGAGAAAGCACATCCTCATGCACACGGTATTCTTCATCGCCGGTTTCTCCCTAATTTTCATCATCCTGGGAGCCGCCGTGGGCCTGCTGGGTGCCATGTTGCCTTTCAACCTGCTAAACAACATAGCCGGCGCGCTGCTCATCGCATTCGGAGTATTCCTGCTGGCCTCGAGGAAAATACCGTGGCTCAACTACGAAACGCGCCTCAACCTGACGGCGGCCAGGGGCTCGGGCTACCTCAGGTCCCTCTCGATAGGAGCAATATTTGCCCTGGGCTGGACGCCCTGCGTCGGGCCGATACTGGCGGGCGTGCTGGCCCTGGCCTGGAATTCACAAACGGTCTGGCAGGGAATTTACCTTCTGCTGGCCTACTGCATAGGGCTGGGATTGCCCTTCATCATTATCGGACTGGCGATAGGAGCGGCTTCCCGCCCCATCAAGTGGCTCAGCCGCCACTCCTTCATCACGCTGATAGTAAGCGCAGCGCTCTTGATTATCATAGGAATTCTCATGCTGACCGGCAACCTGGGATATCTCAGCAGTATATAAAAGGGAGATAGATAACATGGCTAAAAAACAATTGAAGATATGGCTCTCAAGGGCAAGTTTATGCCTGCTGGCCTGCGCCCTTGTCGCGGGCATGGCAGGCTGCGGCAACTCTCCCTCACCAACGCCCACTCCCTCTCCTTCCCCAACCCCTTCACCACTGCCGGCTCAGTCCCCGGAGGAGCTGGGGCTGGCAGCCCAGGATATAGCAGCGCCGGCCTTCACCCTGCCCACCCTGGAAGGAGGAGAAATCACGCTGTCGGACCTTAAGGGAACGCCGGTGGTGCTCAACTTCTGGGCCATCCGCTGCCCACCCTGCAAGAGGGAATTACCCTATCTCAACGCCGCAGCCAGCAAATATGAAGGACAGGTACCCTTCATCCTCATCAACACGGAGGACAGCGCGGGCAAGGTGCAGGACTTCTTCAGCGACACCACACTGAACTTCACCGTGGCCATAGACGAGAACTGGCGCATAACTTCGGGTTACCAGACAGGGTATATCCCCAACACCTTCCTCATCGACGCGGATGGCATCGTTCGCTACCTGAAGTTGGGAGAATTTGCCAGCGAGGAGCAGGTGCTGGCAAGCGTAAACCTGCTGCTGAACAGCTAAGCGAAAGGGGAAAGGAGTGCAAATGCTGAAGGCAATAGTCACCGGGGGCGCCGGCTTCATCGGCTCACACATAGCCAGGGAGCTGGCGGAGAGGGGTTATGACGTCGTGATTCTGGACAACCTCTCCACGGGAAAGAGAGAAAACATCGAGCCGCTGCTCGGTAGGGATTATGTCAACTTCGTCCAAGGCAGCGTTACCGACCTGCCGTTGCTGCAGGAGCTTTTCACTGGCACCAGCTACGTCTTTCACCAGGCGGCCATCCCCAGCGTGCCGCGCAGCATAAAGGACCCGCTCTCATCCCACGAAGCCAACATCACCGGCACGCTCAACGTGCTCCTGGCCGCGAGGGACAGCGGCGTCAAGAAGGTGGTTTACGCCTCGTCCTCCTCGGTCTATGGCGACACGCCAACCCTCCCCAAGCGCGAGGATATGACTCCCAGCCCTCTCTCCCCCTACGCCGTGACCAAGCTTGCCGGAGAACATTATTGCCGCGTCTTCCAGGAGGTGTACGGGCTGCCCACCTCCTGCCTGAGGTATTTCAACGTCTACGGACCGAGGCAGGACCCCGGTTCCCAATACGCCGCGGTGATTCCCCTCTTCATCCAGAAGGCCTCCCGGGGCGAGCCGCCCGTCATCTTCGGCGACGGCGAGCAGAGCAGGGACTTCACCTTCGTCAGGGACGTGGTGGAAGCCAACATACTGGCGGCTGAAAGCGATGCCTGCGGCGCGTTCAACGTCGGCAGGGGCGAGAGAACTACGATAAACGGGCTGGCCGAGCTCATCATCGAGCTTACCGGAAGCAAGGTAAAGGCGGTTCACGAGAACCCGAGAGCCGGAGATATAAAGCACAGCCTGGCAGATATTTCCAGAGCCACTGGTTTCGGCTATGCGCCGAAGTACAAGCTGGAGGCAGGACTGAAGGAGACCATCAGCGCACTGCACGAAGAGCAAGACAAATAGCTTTGTGCCGTCAGAATGTACTTTCGAATCGTGTTACGGGCCACACAGGTTGACCGCGTTATTTCTCGGATGCCACGACCTGCCTGCCATTGCCTTGCTACTATTGCCCCTATCCTGTCCTAACAATGGGGTCCACCATATTCCCTCTCAATGAGTTCTCTGGCTTTCCTTGTGATTTTATCAAGGTAATTTATAGATATCTCTTCGGTGTCCAACCAGATGAATGGTGATGATGTGCTCCTCTTGATCGAAGCTGTAGATCACTCGCCAGTCCCCAACCCTCAGTTTATAAGTTCTTGAGAGAGTACCCTTAAGCGGCGAAGGGGTTATGTCGTCAAAATTCTCCGAGAGCCAGGATAACCTGTTCAAAATCCTCTTGGCGGTAGAGTTATCCAGTATCCAGAGATTCTAAGGCATCGAGTGCCTTTGGCAGAATTACCAGCCGATACACTATTTAAGCCCCAATCTATCTTGGGCTTCTTCCAGCGATATCCCCTCCCCTCTGGCTTTCTGTTCAAAGGATTCTCGTAATGCCTCTGTCGCCTCATCACGCAACTCGAGTCTGTAATCGGGGTCGATAGTTTCGAGGATAGTCTCTCTAATCAGCTTCTTCAGATCACTGAGTGTAATATCTGTCACCTTTTTATCTGCGGTTATGCCCATTAAAGTCAACCTCTTTTTCTCAACTCAGCATCCTGAAAGTTATCAGTGCCAAGTTCAGTATATCATATTTACATTACCGCCTCATCCATTGCCACCCAAGCAGCTTGAGGTGGACCCCCTATGCTCGAAGTGATAAGACCGAATACCTCTTAAGGATCCCATTAGCTCATCATATCGGTGGGGATCTTCTGACAGCAACTTTGTCTTCTCTTTAATCTTCTGTTGCAAGGGCGGATCGAACTTCTTGTATCTTCTGTGGGCAGAGGGAGCCATGAAACCAACGAAAGCCCGGCCACTAACCTTTAGCCTTCCGAGTTCCTCTATTTTATGCCCGTTTATAGGCTTTATCAATCAGCCCTTTTATTTCATATACGATGCGGTTAGCATCGGGATAATAAGCCTTCTCCTGGGCAGGACTGGCTGGAGCGGAAGCGTCGGGTAGTGAGACTCATACAACCAGCCGGAAAGAGATTGAGCAGCTTTTTGCTGTATTTGAGCGTGACATAGCGGATGCCAAGGCAGAAGCCCTTCTATTTTGCCTGTTCGTGGGTTATACTTAGCGACAGGCAGATTGAGCATTGGCAGAAGAGAGCACTTCCCACATGAAAGATAAGCTGGATGGCGTTACCGTCTGCGTGGTGGGGCTGGGCTATGTCGGCCTGCCCCTGGCAGAGGCCTTTGCCGAACACTTCAAGGTCATCGGCTTCGACACCAACCCTGCCGTCATTGCGAGGAGCGCAACAGAGCGAAGCGACGCGGCAATCTCTCGCCCCTCGACCAACCTGGCTTTCACCTCCAACGCTGAAGATATAAGACAGGCCGACTTCGTTATCATCGCCGTTCCCACGCCGGTAACCAAATCCAGGGAGCCGGACCTCTCCTGCGTCAAGAGCGCCGCCGGGACTATCGGACAGAACATGAAGGAAGGCTCCGTCGTCATACTGGAATCCACGGTTTACCCCGGCGTCACCGAAGAGGTAGTAAAGCCCATTCTGGAGAAGGAATCGGGCCTCAAGTGCGGCCAGGACTTCAAAGTTGCCTACTCTCCCGAAAGGATAAACCCCGGCGATGAAGCTCATGCCATCGGCAGGATAACCAAGGTGGTCGCCGGCATGGACGAGGAAACAACAGGCCTCGTGGCTGAGCTCTATGGCAGAGTCACCGCCAGAACTTTCAAGGCCAGAGATATAAAGACCGCCGAGGCCGCCAAGGTGATAGAAAACGTGCAGCGCGATTTGAACATCGCCCTGATGAACGAGCTTTCGCTCATCTTCGAAAAGATGGGACTCTGCACAAAAGATGTCCTTGATGCCGCTGCCACCAAGTGGAACTTCCACAGGTATTCACCCGGCCTTGTCGGCGGGCACTGTATCCCCGTTGACCCCTACTACCTGGTGTACAAGGCCAAAGAGCTGGGCCACCACCCGCAGGTAATCCTGGCGGGCAGGGCCACGAATGACTACATGCCCAAACACGTGGCTGAGATGACCATCAAGGCATTGAACGACGTCGGCAAGGTGATAAAAGGCTCGAAAGTTCTCATCATGGGCCTGACTTACAAGGAGAACGTGGCCGACACCAGGGAGACTCCGGTGAAGGGCATCATCAGGGAACTCAAGGAGTATGGCGTCGATATATACGGCTGCGACCCCCTGCTGGATAACATTGAGAGCGAATTCGGCATCACTCCCTATGACTTTGGGCTCCTGCCCGCCGGCTCTTTTTCTGTCATTGCGAGAGGCGAAGCCCCGCGGCAATCTGAGGAGGCGTGGTCATTGCGAGCGAAGCGTGGCAATCTGGAGAGGCATGGTCACCGCGAGGAGAAGCCGAAGCTGCGAGCCGAAGGCGTGGCAGGCAGCAACGAAGCGATCTCAACAAGCCGTCTCGACGCGGTAATCCTGGCTGTCGCCCACGACGTCTTCAAGGAAATAACGCTGGACGATATCAAAGACATCATGAAAGGCAATCCCATCCTGATAGACATACGCGGCTTCTTCAACCCCGCCGCAGCGGAGGAGCATGGATTTCACTACCGGAGCTTATGAACCAGGAGAATATGGTGTTAGAATAAGATAGATATCAGAAATACAGCTTTCTAAGGGAGGTGGTTCGGTACATGCCCAGGGTAGAATTAGAGTTAAGAGTAGAACAAATAGCTAAAATGCTGGAAGCACTTAGCCCTCAGGAACTAGAGAAAGACTCTACGAAGCTTTGAAACGACGGGCTAAGTAACTATAGAAACCTTATTGATGGGAAGGGGCCCTTAACAGGCAGGTAAGCGAGAGAAGGATTTGTTACCTGCTTTTATGAGAGGCTGGCAAGCGGTAGTTGCCAGAGCAATAACAAAGTGGAATTTCTTCAGGACGGATGACCGGAGACTAACGCAGTGAAGATAATCAGCGTTGTCGGTGCCAGGCCCAATTTCATGAAGATTGCCCCGCTGATACGGGCGATACAAAAACACAACGAAGAAGTTGCAACTACCGGCTCAAGGCACATTGACCATCTCCTCGTCCACACCGGCCAGCACTATGACTACGAGATGTCCCAGGTCTTCTTCCAGGACCTGGAAATCCCCGTGCCCGACTTCCACCTCGACGTCGGCTCGGGAACTCATGCCGAGCAGACGGGCAAGGTCATGATTGAATTCGAGAAGCTGCTTTTCCAGGAAAAGCCCGACCTCGTGGTCGTGGTAGGCGATGTCAATTCCACCATAGCGGCTGCCCTGGCAGCGGTGAAGGTCCATATCCCCACAGCTCACGTCGAGGCAGGGCTCAGGTCTTTTGACAGGGCCATGCCCGAGGAGATAAACCGGCTCCTCACCGATGTCATCTCCGATTACCTGTTCACTCCTTCCCCCGACGCGAATGAGAACCTGCTTCGAGAGGGCATCCCCAAAGAGAAGATTTTTCTGGTCGGAGACGTGATGGTGGATAGCCTGCTGTACAACAGGGCCAGGGCTGGAAAATCCGACATATTGCAAAGGTTGGGCCTGGCAGGGAGCGGCGAATCAGCAACCGCTCCCTACGCACTATTGACC
>JAGGYM010000030.1 GCA_021162545.1 Dehalococcoidia bacterium
ACTGGGGCCAGATGCTCGGCGATACCGCTGCGGCTGGGGCTATTCTGGACCGCTTCCTGCACCATGCCGAGGTCATCAGGCTGCAGGGAAGGAGCTATCGTATGTACAACCGGAGGGAACTACACAGTAAACAGACCAACGAGACCTTGACGGGAAATACCGAATGAGTTATCTTCTAAGCATCTACCGGTGGCCGCTTTTGAGGTGCCCACAAGTGGCTGGTTTTGAGTGCCCCGTGACTATCGAGGTCGAAAGTCAGCGAATGATTTTCCTCGCAAGTAATCAGGGAAAGTATAAATACCGGTCACCTGGAGATAACATCGTTTCTCACTTGTTTTTTGACTGAAGCCAGGGACGAGCTAATCCCAGGCGAAGATATATACGATCAGCGCTTTTCAACAAATCGGTAAGCCTGCTTGAGACCTCTAAACGATCCTGACCTTCCCTCTTAATTTCACTGTAGCATAACTCCCGAAAAGCTAGGTCACTAACAGGGCGATCAAATACACAGCCTGTACTGTCACTAAAAAGGAGCCTGTATTTTAGTTTTCCTTCCCATTCTGGCAAATGAACATTAGCAATAGTGCCCTGTGACAATGTGGCAGTGGACTTAGTGCTAGCCCCTGGCTTGACCCAACTGCGGCCTTGAAGGAATCCATCATAAATATTCTCTACTCTGATGTATGAACCGCTTTGCAATACATGCTCCCATTCCATCTCACTGCAAAGCCCCTGGCTAACAATGGAATCTGGGGCAAAACCCTGGTCTTCTATATGAGGCAGCACAACATCAACCCTGTGGAAATTAAACCAAACTTTAGCTCGAGGGTGAATAATTAGCTGGTCTTCTGAGTAGAGCAAGCTTTTCGGTACACCATCTTCTCTGACCTTTGTTACGGGGCGTATACATTGACCAGATTCATCAATACCAGCTATACAAGCATAGTTTCCTTTTGGCATCTGTGTCAGGTCGGTTATCACTATCCTCTGTTTCATCTGAGCACTGCTTTAGAGATGTACGATTTTAGTGTCCGTCGGATTCATTTGCGCCAGATACTCCACTGCCAGCCGGCGATGGCAATGAATAGATTTGGCCTCGCTACAAAGTAGCACAGCTCCCTCTTCAAGTAATGCGGAGGCAATGTGCTTTTCGACCTGGCGCTGCCTGATCAATTTCAGATAATCTCGCTCATATTTTGACCAATCACCCGTTTTACGGTACTCCTTTAGAATTGCCCTCTCAGGTGCCAGTATGGGCACTTCATGATATTCCATATTGACCAGTTGCTTAAGGAAGTAACGCAAATTGTCTTGCTTTGTAAATCCCGCCAACTGTGATTTGTTGTTAAGACGGATATCCAGCACATGTTTAGCGCCACTACTACGAAGCGCCTTAAAAAATTCCTCTGCCGATCTTTGGGTAAAACCAATGGTGTAGATAATCAAGCGCACTCTCGTCAGATAAGTTGATACTGGTTGGCTGGTACCCCTGTTTTTTCTTTCCAGAGTTCTTCATCCGTTTGAATACGACCATCAGCACGAATATGAAGTACTGTTATGCCCTCTTGACGCAGGCTCATAGCTACCAGCAAATTACGATGGCAAAAAGTGGGGTCTTCCTCAGAGCACATTATACAAACGCGATATTTTTTCAAGCGTTTTACTACTTGATTAATACCTTGTTTGAAATAGTCTTTCTTCTGTATTGCCTGATAATTTGCTTTGCCCGTCAGGAAGTCATAACAATCCGGGTCAGATGGACGGCCACCTAACATGTTACCCAAGTATAGATAATGGATTCCATCTGACTCTAGAATTTTTTTCAAGTCTTTCCTATTCGCATGTGGCACCCATCGGCTATTTGGATTGCTGCGTACATCCACAAGAAGTTCTATTTGCACTTGAGTTAGTAACCCCAGTAACCTTTCCTGAGTAAGATTGCTATGCCCTATCGTATAAACCCGATACATCAAATAGAAGCTCCTGCCAGAATTTCTTGCAAAGCGACCTGCTTCTAATGGTTATACCACTCCTTATATTAGATTATATCCCACCACTGAACCTGCCATCCTCTTTTGTTGGTTGTATGCGTTCTCATGTGGAGAGAGGGCCAATAATGCTCATCTTGCCTGTCGCCGCTCTGGTGTTGAGAGGCACAGTTTTTCTTATTACCGACTACATAGAACAGCTTCTGTTACCACTCACATTCAATCTTCGCTGTCTTGCTCCTTCGAAACCATCAAGGCGCGATAAAGTTTTGGTGGGCCATCGGGATGTTCCGGCCATAGACGAGGAATTATCTGTTTGAACTGTTGGCCTCCATCTACCCCCTTCAATTCAGGGTGAAGCTCACATATCCGCTCTTGGAGATAGTCGCCGTCGAAGCCTCCTATATATTCGCTCCATTCGCCTCCGCATCTGGGGCATGAGAGGTGAAGGAGCATTGTGTCGGGGAAATCGTATTGCGCAATTATCTCTCCTTTGACTCTTTCCATGTCTATAGCGAAACACCACCTGCATTCTGGTTCGACCGCCTCAAGGTGAGCTCTGACAAGATTGTCGAACCGTTCCTTTTCCATCCATACCTCCTTTGGTTAGCTAATTCTACAACCACCGTACGGCGAATAACCTATCATTTCGTGATATCCTATTTATTCTTCCTTTGCTTCTTCCTCTTCATAGCAGTTCTCGTTCCACCACTCATCGAGCAGTTTATAATTGTACTTTGGATTTCCCTGCTCCACCAGGATGAATTTGTTACCGGGCATGGGCCTTATCCTCACCTCTTCTTTTGGTAAGCGCTGCCTGGCCCGTCGCAACGAGTAACAAATTATCCATTTCAGTTCATTTTTTTGCTTACACGGTGGAAAATATTTCTGTACTAGCTCATACTGAACCTTGAATTTACTTTTATCTTGTGGGGTTAGTGACCGTACTTCTTCAAAAACACGGCCGCAGGCTACAAGCTCGCCTGAGCCATACTTGGTCCTATACCCTTTGTAACCACACTGAAGTATCGCGATCCTATCACCTTTCCTTAATTTCTCTGCCTGACGGTACAGTCCTTTTGCAAGTATATCGGCTTGGTCCATGATGCGTCGCTCTGTGAGTTCCCTGCATGCTATTGCATTATCCTTGTCTGCCTTTTCTCCCTTTTCTTCCTCTCTGCTATTTCCTCCAGCATTTACCACCACCCAAATATCCCTGCACCTATTGTCTTTTACCTCTTTTTCTGGCATTTCACACCTCCTTAATAAGCTGCCCTCCAGGATTTATGAAGCACAATCAGCGCAGCTAGAAACGAATTCCACAGGAATATCTGGCTATCTCCCTGACCTCCACCGTTTTCAACACATTCGGCCACCTGATGAAGCTCAAATGATATGTAAAACCTCCCCATTTCGTAAAAGAACCCATGGTAACGATTGCTGACTTCGTCTTCCTCGTCATTTTAACACGCGGTCTCAGGTCAATGGCGCGCAGCAGGGCCTAGTTCTCAATGGGCATGCCCCTGAGCTGCGTAGCAGCGATAGAGTCAAACAATTGCTCGAGTTGAGAATGTGTGAATATGAACATGAGATCGTTGTAGCAGGCATGCCAGTACAGGTAGAATTGACGAACAGCATGATAGAATACCGCGAATTGAAAAAATCCTGATGCCGATTTTTCAAACTCCACACTATTAAGGAAGGGAAGATACCCACCCGAATCGATCCGCCCCAAACCAGCTCTCTTGGCATCGGGAAACAACCTGCAATATTCCTCCTCGGAAGATAGCGGCCTGGACGTAATCTTGCGTGCATACAAAAGGGGTTCTCCACTCCAGACATCGTTTGAATATACGTAATCAAGCATATATCCATCTTCCACCCTTATTCTGTCGAATACCTCCAGGAACCTGTTGACATCAAAACGCAGCACATCATGGAAAGCAAAGGACTCGTGTGAAAGATATGCTTCTGGAATTTCGCCTATCTCGCTGCGGAGCTTAGACAGGCACTTCGCCAGGAGGGAGCTCTCTTCATCCTGGATAATGACTTCTGCCATCTTACATCATCCCTTCAGAGCACCCTTAATGCTTGGCTGATAGCAGCTTTAAGATAATGCTGTCATCATCAACATAGATTGACATATATTTCTCGCTTTCCTTCCCTGGTTTAGAGATTTTTAGATATGGAGAAGCTTCTTTGTGATAGATGTACATCCTCCAGTAGTCCCCTTCATGCTTGTTGCTGTCACGCATTCCCACAGTGCAATACCGCTCCAAATCCTTCAGGTCAAGATACACCAGGCTTCCATCGCCAAGTCTGAGGATGCCGAGCGCCTGGCAATATTTATCTTTGCCCGCCTTGTCTTTTTCATCCGCTTCGTCTTTTTGCTTCTGGTTGAAGTCCACCCAGGCATAATCATCCTTCCTCTCGTATATTCTGGATTCCGGCGTCCAGAGAAACCATGTATCCTGTTTCCCCTTCTCCTGGAAAACATCAAGCTCAAAGAGTACCCGCTTACCCGCAATCCGGCGAGATTCAAAACTATAGTCATGATACTTATCTTCAAGAGCTGTCAAGACTTCTCTGATGGACTTTCTGTTGTCTGCCATTTTAGCCTCCTCCTTCTTCAATATAGGCTCAGCTACATCCAGTACTTTACCAATCACGTCATCGACCGTATCACTGAGAGGCTTTGCCAAGCCCTGAAGGCGCTTGTAGTTACGGTCTGATATATCAATTCCCATTTTGAATCTCTCCATACTTTAGTTTTGCTGACGAATTTAGAATACCATGTACTCCTTGCCGCGTCAAGAGTAATAAGACTCTTTTAATGAATTGAAATACAACAACTGAATCACGTTATCTTCACGATTTCTACCATCCTGCAGTAACACCCAGGGGGATTTTGCTTTTCTCTGCACTTTCCTAAAGGCAGGGATAATGAATGAAGAGTGAAGTGATGAAGAGCGTGTGGTTTAACTGGAACGACCACTGCGGGAAATCAATAGGTAGCAAAGAGGAGAGCCCCGACTTTATAATAAAGAGCTTCTCCGAGTTGCCTGGTCTATTAAGCTTGATATAAAGTCGAATCTCACACGTGAAAACCAGGTTAGCCAGGTCATGCAAAAGTCCAGGAGGTGACATGCTTTAAGGAAGCAGCAACCTGTTCCACCGAATCACTTCTGGCTATTAGAGCTCAAATCCAGCTTCCGTTCAGTCCAGGAGAAAAGTATAATAATCCTGTATGGGGGGTGATTGTTAGAGAGCGATGAGAGCACGGAAAAAGGAAATCTATTATATAAGAATTAAAAGAGTTGAAGCTGGTTTGCTTAACTTTGGCATCAGTATTACCTCAGCCAGGAGGCTTATTTACAACTACCCCATTGGTGTTCTGGAAAAGCTCATCACCGCAACCGAGAAACGCCATCCTGATGAGACTGGCGCTTATTTTCTAAACGGTCTTAAGAAATCCAGAATGAAACATAGATCTCAACCTGATTTAATCGAAGATGAAGGCGGAGATGAAGATGCCTGGTGAGTTGAAATGGTAACGGTAAAATGTGCCAGGTGTAAGAGCAAAATCTTTAAGTACTTGAAGGTTGGGAGAGGTCGGATATTACACTGCTGGAAAGGGCGGATAATCGAGGATTATAGTGTTCGGAATGGGAGCGAAATTAAATGCCAGTGTGGCAACCTGATCGGTATTGATGAGGGAAAATGGATTAAAATGAAGCAACGTTCCTTCATCTGTTCCGGGGCGAGAACAAAAGGATAAGATATCTCATGAAACTTACCAGCGTTTGCTTGCCGGGAACTAAATGCACCCGGGGAGGCATCTTCTCCAGTAAACGGGTCGATGGCAATGGTATTGCCGCTGATTTGCTTTGGCTTCTGAGCTCTTATGAGTTAGACTTTATTGATGACAATTTCAAGGAATCTAAAATTGGGCTTTGTTGGGAGGGGGCTATCGACGGCTCAAGGTTGAGTGCCCACCGCAGGATTGCGCTTATGAAGCCTGGCAAGGCCCTGTTGGTCACTGCCATGGGCATATATGGTGGCCAGTTTTGCCTTAAGAAAGTAAATGTGAGCGGCATCTTAGGATTACCGCAGTTAACCGGGGAGCCTCCGCTGGCATAGCTGTCAGTGACTACCTGGCGCCGGGAAAGGTAAAAAGAGGGAGATATTCGAGGGAGCTAAAAACGGTAAGTACGCTGACGAGTATTTGACGGTGTTCAAATAGGAGAAACTTTTGCCATCAGCAAGATCTAAAGTAGAGATTGGACCTGTAGAAGCCCACTACTATGACCTCCTCTTAAACCTGCTTTCGCTAGGGCAGTATTCCCACCTCGTTAAAAGCGCTGTTGCCAGAATGGGCATTAAGCCAGGTCAATCAATACTGGACCTTGGCTCAGGTACCGGCAGGAATGACTGCTTGCTGGTCAAAGAGCTGGGCCCTGAGGGCAAAGTACTGGGGATTGACATCAGCAAAGAGATGTTGAGTCTATCTCGCAAGCGTTGCCAGGCATATCCCTACGTTTCATTCAGGGAGGGACGAATTGATGTGCCCCTGGCGTATCAGGAAGAGTTTGACAAAGTGTTCATCTCGTTTGTATTGCATGGTTTCGAGGATCCTCAGAAGCGTAAGATTATCAGTAATGCTTACCAGGCTCTAAAGCATAAAGGGGTCTTTTATATTTTCGACTATGGTGAGTTTGACCTGGAGAGGTTGTGGTTCCCTCTTCGTTGGGCATTTGTCCATGGAGAGTGCCAACTTGCTTTAGAATTTCTCAGGCTTGACCTGAAGGAAATGCTCTGGGGCCAGGGATTTGCTGGCTTGGAAGAGGAATTCTTTCTAAAAGGACACCTGCGCTTGCTTAAAGCAATAAAGTAACCAGCCCAAAACCAGCTGACGACTCCGGGAAATTAGATGAGATGTCGCTGGCGGTTATTATTATAGAAATTTGTGGACGTCAGTAATCTGCGCCGGTGGTTTGGGGGGATAAGCGAGCGAGATAAAGACTGCAGCAAAACCGAATAATATTGCAAATAGGGTAAGGGCAGTTATGTAGCTGCCGGTATTGTCATATACCCACCCAGCATAGATAGGAGCTGCTATTCCAAATGGTGTTAAGAAAACTCTCGAGCTCCCGTCAATTGATCCGAAAGCCTTCCGTCCAAAGTAACGAGCTTTTAGTGTAGCGCTTAGGGGAAGCGCTATCCCCCCTCCAATCCAAAAGAGAATAAGGAGAACATATATCATTGTTATAGTCTGGTTTAGCAGGAAGGCAGTAATTCCAACAGCCTGCAGGAGAAAAGCTCCCGCCATTAGAAATCGCAAGGAGGTTGTCTGAACCCGGTCAGCGAGAAACCCGCCTATCAACCTTGAGGGAGTGCTAGCTAAAATGATAATCCCGACTAGCCCAGCCGCCTTAACTGGTTCAATCCCCATATCGGTTAGAAAGGGTATAATATGGGTGAGAATTGCTGAAAACCCCACAGTACGCGCAGATATAGCTATGATAATTAGCCAGTAGGAGGGCGTTCTTACTGCTTGCCTGAGGGTAAATTCCACCTCTTGGACCTCAGCGGCGTAGTTTATACCCCTGTCCATCATTCGGCTTACATCATCACCTGGTTCTGCTCTAATTGAGGCACCATCAGGGAGCAGCCCGTAGTGCTCCGGTCGGTGTGGGCGCACAAAGAACCAGGCAAGTGGCAGGCCAACAACCCACAAGCTCAGCCCCCCTATAAAACAGGTCATCCGCCAGCCTTGTGATGAGATGAGCCAGGCAACAAGTAATAGTACCAACCCAGCAAGCCCGGTAAAGAACCACCTGATGCTTAGAGCCGTTCCCCTTTTTTTCACAAACCAGCTTGTTATTGCCTTGTCCAGGGGTAGTTCTAAACTAATATTAATGCCTGTTCCCAATACAACTCCCCAGACTGCATAAAAAGCCCAAAGTGAGTCTATGAAGTTCATCAATATGAGGCCCAGGCCGGCGATGAAGACACCGATTGTAACCATAAATCTCGGCCCGAATCTGTCAACAATCCACCCGGTCAGTGGTGCCTCAATCCCATAACTAAGCTTTCCGATGCCAGTAGCAACAGATGTAGTTGC
Source organism: Dehalococcoidia bacterium (assembly GCA_021162545.1). Classification (GTDB taxonomy): domain Bacteria; phylum Chloroflexota; class Dehalococcoidia; order GIF9; family AB-539-J10; genus M55B177. Next base: position 8,113 of record JAGGYM010000030.1, read on the forward strand.
TCGGTTGAACCCTAATTCTGAAGCTATAGGTTTGAATAATGCGGAGAATCCGTGAACCTGATAGCCATACCCCCACGCGGATAAAAACCCACCAGCGAGAACAGTCCACCAGCCGAAAAACACCTTGGGAAACTTTGCTTTTTTAATCAAGAAACGCTTTCTCTATACGGTGTCACCTGTTGCCTTCGGGGGTGATATGTAAATACCCCCTGCAGGATTGGAAGCAACAGATAGGCAAAGAAGCTTATCTGAGGATCAAGAAAAGCCAGCCCCATAGCCAGGGCAGCGACCGGCATAGTAACCGCTGCTCTCCTTTTCCCCAGAACTACGAGACGCGGGTCCAGGCTGCGCTCCACCAGGCGGTGATGACTTGTGGCGTAATGCCAGTTCCAGGTAAGGAGCATTCCCAGGATAAATATGTTTGAATCAAAAAATACCTCCGCCAGCGGCTCACGGGGGTAATTGTCGGTCAGTGAAGTAGAGAAGGGAATCAGTGATACAAACAGGAGGAAGAAGATGTTTATCCACAGGTGTTTCCCGTCCGTCCGTTCAATCACATGAAACTGCTGGCGATGCCTGATCCAGAAGATGGCAAGAAGGACAAAACTCAGCGCGTAGTTGAGGAATTTGTCTGCCTGTCCTGCCAGCAGGCTTTGTATCTCTTCTGTTCCCTTTCCCCCCTGTGGAAGAGCCAGGTTCAAAACCAGCAGGGTCATGGCGATGGCGAAAATGCCGTCGGTTAACGCCTCAATGCGATGCGTAGTCATTACTCTAAACGATATTAGCTACAAACCCGGGATGATTGCTGGTCCGGCCCGGTTATTTTCAGCACAACGATGCCACCGTCATCCCTGGTAACTCACGGTGGCAATGATACACCCGCAGCGAGTGGTTTGCCACTATATATGATGCGCTATTATAATCCCCGCTTTACTCGGTTCTGCGGGTTGAAGCACTAAACCACGGCGGGGAAATTTCGTTTTAGATGGTAGAATGATAATGTGGGGCAAGCGGCATGGAAATTCCAGGGTGCTGAAGCCCCGGTGGGAGGTATCTGAAATGAAAGTAAAACAAGTATGCCTGCTGGCGCTGGCGGGGGTGTTGCTGTTTGGTGTGGTCTCCTGTGCCGGGTCGGTGTCGGGTGACGTGGTGAAGTCGGACAAACCGCGGAACGAGTCGCCCGACGTGAGCCAGTCTGACATGGATATCCTGGTCGGGGGAAACAGCGAGTTCGCCTTCGACCTGTACCAGGCGCTGGCTGATGAGGATGGCAACCTGTTCTACTCTCCCTACAGCATCTCGGAAGCGCTGGCCATGACCTATGCCGGTGCTGCTGGTGAGACGGAGAAGCAGATGGCGGACACGCTGCGCTTTCTCCTCTCTCAGGAACGCCTGCACCCATCGTTTAACAAGCTGGACATCGAGCTCAACCGGCGCGGTGAGGGCGCTGAGGGGAAGGACGGAGAGGGATTTCGACTCCACGTCGTGAATGCCATCTGGGGGCAAAAGGATTACCACTTTCTATCTGAATTCCTTGACGTGCTGGCGGAGAACTACGGCGCAGGGCTGAGAGTGCTGAATTTCGCCGGGGAACCCGAGAAATCCCGTATCACCATCAACGACTGGGTCGGCCAGCAGACAGAAGGGCGCATCGAAGACCTGATTCCGAAGGGAGTTATCGATCCGCTCACCAGACTGGTACTCACCAATGCCATCTATTTCAACGCGGCCTGGATGTATCCCTTCAACGAGGACGTTACCCGTGAAGGCGTCTTTCACTTGCTGGGTGGTGGCGAGGTTACCGTGCCCATGATGAGCCAGACGGAGTCCTTTGGCTATGCTGATGGAGAGGGCTATCAGTTGGTTGAGTTGCCGTACGATGGTAACGAGCTCTCCATGGTGATACTGCTGCCCGAAGCCGGCCGCTTCGAGGAGTTCCAGAGTTCGCTTGGTTCGGGTAAGGTAAACGAGATTATCAGCAGCCTTAACTACAGGCAGGTTGCCCTGACCATGCCGAAGTTCGAGTTCGATTCCAGCTTCGGCCTCACCGATACCCTGAAGGCTATGGGGATGCCGGTTGCCTTCTCCGACACCGCCGACTTCTCGGGAATGACGGGCAACCGCGACCTCTTCATATCGGACGTGGTGCACAAGGCGTTCGTCTCGGTGGACGAAGCGGGCACGGAGGCCGCTGCCGCCACGGCAGTGGTGATGGGTTTGACAGCCATGCCTGATCCCCCCGTCGAGGTCACCGTTGACTGCCCGTTCATCTTCCTCATCCGCGATATCGAGACCGGCACGGTGCTCTTCGTCGGACGCTTGATGAACCCGGGGGCATGACCTCTTCTTGATATTTTTGATGCCTGTTCCTGTAGCGCACGGGAGTCCTTTCATCAGAATTTCCGTGCAACATTCGTCTGATGGCTTTTCTTTCCTGAATTACAGGAAGCAGGGCACTCTTCGCAATTCATATCGCATGGCTCGACGTGAATGGTAATGCTGACGTTCTTCAGCTGTTCTTTTATCTCAGCTTCCAGGTGGTCGCACATTTCATGTGCTTCACGCACGCTCGCGTTTTGCGGAACCACCAGGTGCAGGTCTACATGGCGCTCGCTCCCGGATTTCCGCGTCCTTACATTATGGAAACCGGCTACCTGTCCGATGTGTTCTCTGATGAATGACTTTATCAACTCTTCTTCGTCTTCCGGCAGACTGACGTCCATGAGACCTGAGAATGATTTCCTTATCGTCAGGAAGGCGGTTCTGGCGATTATTCCGGCTACTACCAGGGCGACAATTGAATCCAGCATGTGAATTCCGGTTAGACTGACCAGTAGCAGCCCGACCAGGACTGCGGCTGAGCTCAGCACGTCTGCGAACAGGTCGCGGGCAGTTCCCTCTATGGCGAGCGAGTCAGTGGCTCGTGATACCCTCAGTGTGTACCAGGAAACGGCCAGGTTTATGGTAATAGCTACTGCAGTTATTACTATTCCCACCGACACCATCTCTACGGTGCTTCCGGCAATGAGCTTGGTCACCGACTCGTAGGCGATAATACCAGCGGCGACCAGGATTAACGTTCCTATGACGGTGCCGGCGATGTTTTCCGCTTTTCCATGGCCGAAGGGATGCTGTTTGTCAGGTGGCTTGTCCGACACCCTAATGCAGATGTATCCTACAATTGCTCCGGCGAGGTCAGTGGCACTGTGTATGGCATCGGCCCTGATGCTGATGCTTCCCGTGACAACGCTGGCCACCACCTTCATGGCTAACAGGACGCAGATGGTGATGATAGCAATCCTGGAAGCGTTCTTCCTGGAAGCCATATTGGGCCTGTTCCACTTTAATTTGCTCATCTGTGGACCTCTCAACCCCTCACAATAAAAAAACCACGAAACATATCAGTCCCGCGGTCACAATTACCGTTGCCTGGAGGCCCGGCTGCTCCCTGGCATTTCAAGGCCGCCTGTTCCCGGTGCAATTATTATGATTGCGCGATGTTGTTTTGTCAATGGGGGAGCTTTCAGCATAGTGATTATGTGATAAGGTGCTTCCCTCCAGCTACTTTCCTTGACTTTTCTTGTATTACTGCCTCGCTTTTTGTATTTCTTCCTCGCTTAAACCGTATGGCATCGCCCACTCGCTGATTCTTCCTTCTTTCCTGCAGGTGCACACTCCCCAACTCTTTCTCTGATATGGTGGGACAGTGAGCCCCTGCATCTTTTCTTATAGCCAGCATGTGTGTCTCACCTCCTTTCCTGTTGAAGAGCCTTATCCAGGGACAGGTTTGTAATTGCTCTCAGAGTGAATCTCCTTTTTCAGGCTGTCGAGGCGAGGCATGAAGAGGCGGTCAGGTTTGGCCCTGCTGGTCAAAAATTCGTATCTGGTGGGGTGAAATGAGCTGCGCATGACCGGTGGCCCTGGCTTAATCGGCTGGGAACCATCCTGCCCCGGTCATGGCCTCTATGGCGGCCTTGCTGCTGGGGCCATCCCCCCGTGCGACGTTGACGGAAATGCTCTCGCCCACCGCCTGCGCTATCCCTGCAACGTTGGCGTGGGTAAATCCGGGGCAGAGGATGATGGACTGAACGCCGTCTTCCCGTACCAGTTTCCGGCAGACATTGATGGCCTGCTCCTGATTCCTCACGAATACGGTGAAGAGCCTGTACATGGACGTTTCCATTATCCAGTGGTGCTTCAGGGGTTCTGCATCGGGGGTGTGTGCAATGAATGCTGACTTGAATACCATGTTTATATCCTCCTTCTTCTTTCCTTATGGCTGCCGGCTATACGACAGCCGCCGGTTTGACTATTACTCTCTGCCAGCAACTGTCCTTTGTTGTAGGGTAACCTTACGGGCAACAAGATAGCTCCAGTGCTGTAGCTACGTTTCCCTGTGAAAGGGGCGTTATTTTCTATTCGGCTTCCCAGACCTGGTGAGGGGCATAGTCCTTCATCTTCAGTCCAAGCTCCATGAGCTCTATCTTCTTCGCTTCAATCCTTATCAGCGTGGTCCCGTTGTTGGAGATTTGCCCGGCCATGGCCTCCAGGTGGCACACTTCGAGCGCCTCATAGGCTTCCGGGCTGCCCCATGTCAATATCTCAGCCGTTCCCGTGATCTGGATGCCCGTGGTACTCAGCCAGTCGCCGCCGAGTGGGTCGTGTATCCCCACGCTCACCTGTGGGTTGGCCTTGATGTTGCCGATTTTAATTCCGGGCTCTCCCATCATGTAGAGAGTGGTTCCCCTGGAATGATACTCGATGGGGGTGGCGCGGGGAACGTCGTCTCTGGAGGTCGCCAGCACGCACATGTTGTGGCTCTCGATGAACCCGGTGACGTGCCGCTCCAGTTCCTCACGGGACATCTTCTTCGTGGCCTTTTTCTTCATCAGCTCGATGAATTTCTCCACTGACGGCGCTATCTGTTCGGGGTTCTTTTCTTCCTGTCTCATCTCTTCCTTTTCCTGATTCGTGGAAAGAGTAGCACATGCGTGGTTGAGCGTCAACGACTGGCAATCGTGTTATGACAGGCTTTCCTTTATTGTTTCTCTGGCGCAACGGGCTGTACTCTCTCGTATGGTTAATGACGCATTTTAAGCGCCGCCCATGGGAGGGAAGAAGGCAACTTCGTCGCCGTCTTTTACTAACGCTCTTGCGTTGACCATGTCGTTGTTAACCACGGCAAGCGTGACTTTAGCCAGCTTCTTTAGTTTGGGATATTCCCTCGCCAGTCTCTGGTACAGTTCACCCGCTGTTATTTTATCTATTTTCCCCAGGTCGACTTCTATTTCCTTCTTGCCGACTGCCTCGCAGTGTTGCGCGAATAACAGTACCTTAACCTTCATTTGTGCGTACTCCTTTGCAGAAGAGACAATCAGGGTTGCGACTGATATTGACCAGATTGTACCTTAGATGCAGACCGTCATATATTAGCAGCCTGTTCTTCAACGTCGGTTCCAGCCCTGCAATAAGCTTGATGGCTTCAGTTGTCGCGATATTCCCGGCCATTCCCGCTATTGAGCCCAGTATCGGCACCTTCGCCTGGTGTAGTTCCCGTGGGTAAAGGCACCTGAGGCATGGCGTGACTCCCGGTATTATCGTGGTTGCCCTTACCTCGAATCCAGAACAGGCGGCATGGAAAACAGGCACTCCAAGTTTCAACGCCGCGTCATTCAATATATATCTGGAGGGGAAGTTGTCCAGGCAGTCGATGACTCCATCGGTGCCCTCCAGCAACTTCAATACGCTATCTTCAGTTATGCTCTCTTCCCTGGCGGTCACTTCGATATCAGGGTTTAGCTGTTTCAGTTTTGTTGCAGCGGATAGCGCCTTGCTTGTGCCCAGGTTTTTCTCCCAGTGCAGTATCTGCCTGTTGAGATTGGAAAGCTCCACTTCCCCCGAGTCTATCACCGTTAAACTCCCGATGCCTGCGACAGCCAGATACATACTTGCCGACGATCCGACACCTCCAATGCCGGCAACGATGATGCGGGCCTTCTTCAGTTTCAGTTGTCTCTTCCTGCCGAATCCCTTTATGCTTACCTGCCTGTCGTATCTCTCCTGTTCCTGCTGGCTCAGGGTTGTGAGGGGTTGCTTATTTTCTTTCATTGCTTCGTCTGGCCTCTATTAATGCTACAGCAACGGGTTGAGTGCTGATGTTCACCCGGATGCGCAGCGCAGCATTTTACCGATATCCTCTGAAGCATTATATAATAACTATAAGGAAGAAGATAAACTTTATCCCGGCAGGAAGCGCCTTTGAAGCAACATCACCCTCCTGATATCAGGGAAAAGCAGAATCCCAAAGCCAGAGCCACTGTGCTAATGACTGTCAGATAGGTAAACAAAGTCTTGCCACCAAATTCCTTTCTCAGAACCAGGATAGTTCCCCAGCTGGTAACAGGGCCCACAATTAGCAGCACCATTCCAGCACCGATGTTCATCCCCTGTGATATGAAAGCATGCACCAGAGGGACGCTGGCTGTGGAGCAGATATACATGATCAGGCCAAAGATAAGGCTGAACAGATAACCAAAACCACCGCTAAAGTGAGCGCCAACGAATTCTCCTACCGGGGCAATTGCTCCCACCAGGGCAGCCAGAACCAGTCCCAGAAGCAGTTCGGGGCCGATCTCTTTGATCATGTCCACAAAGGCATACCTGAATACGGAGGCCAGTCTTTCCCTGACGCCCCTCGCATATTCGCCGTCAGCATATTTTTGAGCTTCCTTTACAAAGATTGCCTGGCAGGAGGGAGAGCAAAAATAATAGTCCTTGCCTTCATACTCTGTTTTTAATCCCTTTGCCGTATCCACGACCATGCCACAAATGGGGTCTATAGCTGTTTTTGCTTTCTGTGGGGGATTTGCCAAACCCCTGGGCTCAAGCTTAACAAGGTTGCCGATAACACCTATAACTAACCCCATCAAAATCACGGCAAAGAATATAAACGCGGTGAACTGTATCCCCAGTAAGGCATAGCAAACCAGGAGGGCGCTTATTGAAGTGGCAGGTGTTGTTACCAGGAAGGCCAAAACAGGCCCCAGCCTTGCCCCTTTCTGGTGGAGACTTACCGCTACGGGGAGGGAGCCAAAGCAACAAATGGGGAGAGCCGTTCCAGCAAGGATGGAATAGAGAAGGGGTTTTATTCCCTGCCCACCAAGGTGCCTTTCCACCCATGCAGAGGGAACAAATTCATGGATTAAACCACTCAGAAAGAAGCCTATTGCCAGAAAGGGCAGTACTTCAATGAAGTAATCCTTAAGTACGATGAGAAAATTGACTATCATCGCTTGTTCTTGTTACTTCCTGTTTTACCCTTGATGATTATACACTTTTCTGTGCCAGCAATAATTGTCGTGGCAGCTGTTTCTTTAGTATGCTGGATTA
>JAGGYM010000025.1 GCA_021162545.1 Dehalococcoidia bacterium
ACGTGGCAATCTCTCCCGTATAAAGAGACTCTTTCTCTTGTTCTGGCAAACCATATATGGTAAGATTTTATTGAATAATGATTTAATGAGCCAATGAAGGAGGGAAGCTTACAATGGGGACACTAACAAAGCTAACTGCCGGCGGGCAGGTCACTCTTCCTAAGGAAATCAGGATAAAGACTAACATGCAGCCCGGCGACTTCGTTGAAGTCAAACTTGATGAGGAGGGGCGCATAGTGTTGACGCCGAAGAAGCTTGTGGACGCCAGCCAGGCCTATTTCTGGACTGAAGAGTGGCAGAGGGGGGAGCACAAGGCAGACGAAGACATAAAAGCTGGCAGGGTGAAGAGATTCGAGTCAGCCGGTGATGCAGTCAGGTATCTTGAGGACAAAGTATAGCCGTGGAGATCCTCTTCACCGAGCAACTTGAACAGGCATATGAGAAACTCACTGATGCCGAAAAGCGGAGCGTTCGCAAGGCACTTGCTCTATTAAGCGATAATCCGAAATATCCCGGCCTCCGGGTCAAGAAAATGGAAGGCAGGAAGGACATCTGGGAAGCTCGCCCTTCGGGGAGATTGCGGGTGACTTTTGAGATGGACGGAGGAATTATCTTCATGCGCAATGTAGGGGAGCATGACAGGGTGTTAAAAAAGCCATGATGCGTTTTTTATCTATGCAGGTTGATGCGGCAGGTCTTGACAGTGTTATGGGAAAAGGGTTAATCTGATAAAAAGGCGGTTCGCATAATGTACCTTTTGCGAACCAAAGAAAGCAAAGATATGAAATTGGACTTGCTGGTCACCGAGTTTCTGGAATACCTCGAGGTGGAAAAAGGATGCTCTCTTCTCACCGCTCGCGCCTACAAACATTATCTGCAGCGCTTTTGTAACTGGTTCAGGGAAAACTGTTCCGGCACCAGGCCGGAAGAGATAGACCTTGAGTCCGTCAGGAGATACAGATTATATCTGGCGCATTTTCGTAGCCCTGACGGCGCGCAGTTAAAACGAAACTCCCAGAGCTACTATATCATTGCGCTGAGGTCTTTTTTGCGCTACCTGGTGGTTAAACGCGATATAGATACCATGTCTCCCGACAAAATAGAACTTCCGAAACAGGGCTCGCGTTCTGTCAGTTTCCTGGACGCAGGACAGATGGAAAGACTGCTGAACAGCCCCAAAATATCAAACATAACGGGTTTAAGGGACAGAGTGATTCTGGAGACGCTTTTCAGTACCGGCCTGCGCGTGTCCGAGCTGGTGAGCTTAAATCGCGATCAGATAGACCTGAAACGGAAAGAATTCGGCATCAGGGGCAAAGGCAACAAAATAAGGGTCGTTTTCTTATCGGATACTGCGGCACAGTGGATTGAGCGTTATTTGCAGGCGCGGAAGGATTATTTCAAGCCTTTGTTCATTCGCTATAGCGGCGCGGTTGATTCCTGGAATAGCGGTGAGAGGATGCGCCTGACGGCGAGGTCCGTCCAGAAAATTGTCACCAAATACGCTACGAGGTGCGGGTTGTCCATCAAGGTCAGTCCCCATACCATGAGGCACTCTTTCGCCACGGATTTGCTGATCAACGGAGCCGACATTCGCTCCGTTCAGGAGATGCTGGGACATGAGAGCATTAAAACAACTCAGGTCTATACCCATGTCACCAACAGGCACTTAAAAGAAGTTCACCAGGCTTTTCACCACAAAGGATGAGTGAGGTTAGAAATTGCAGGTGTGAGCTGGACACCATTGTCAGGACAGAACAGCGACGATATTAAAAGTTGTTTGATTGAGTATCAAACAACTCATCCAGCCTGTCCAGGATAACGGCGCATGACAGAGAACTGTTACCGACTTGGCAGTGGGAGCCGGCACCTTCTTCCTCCGTGAATATGTGCCTGGCTACTTTCCCGGAGACCTGTTCACAGAACTCCTCGAATTGCCGACGAGGTTCTGCACCCTCACCACTCCCCACCAGAGCTAAACATGGACAGACAATATTCTTCAGTGCCTCACCCACTCTGAACTGTTTCATGTACTGGTAGGTGGACTTGAACGTTGCTCTCCCAAAACGGCCAATAATGGAGCTAGCCATTTCCTTTTGCAGTACTGTCATCGTATCGTCAGGAATCAGATCCATGTCACCGGGACCGAAATCCTCATCATCCGGCATCTGAGCAGGATCAAGGCCGACGAAGGATGACATATAGGCATGGAGGTCAATGATAGGCGAGTTAGCTATCAGTGCCTTGATCCGCGGTTCATGAGCCGCGGCACGGGTGCAGAAATAGCCACCGAAACTGATGCCAAGAAGCGCCAAGCGCTCAGCACTCACCCCGGGATGGTCTACAAAGTAGTCTAGCGCTATCTTAACAGGTGTTTCGAAATCTGGTTGGAATGTCATCTCCGGGTGGAAGCGCATGCAGTCCATCTGCCCTGGTCCAGCGAAAAGCAGGACGTTGTAGCCCCTTTGCAAAGCAGCGGCCCCATACCCCAGGCAGGATTCTTCCAAAGTGCCGTCATAACCGCTGACAATCATAAGAGTCTTTCGTAACGCTGTATCGGCGGCACGACTAATGAAGTAAGCGGGTAGAAACTTTCCCTCAAAGAGGATCTCAATCACCTCACATCACACGTATGGTCCATCAATTTCATGGATTTTATAAAGCACTCCCTGCTCTTCATTCCCATTTCCCTGTGCAGCGGGTTTCTGAAGTCGGTGAAGTATTCCGCGGCGCGGTAGGAGTTACACGCCCTAAGGTACTGTTCGCAAGCACTGATGTGGTGGCCTTTCAGCGCACGCTCTACAGCCGCACTTTCCTCCTTTCTGGCAAGGCTGGCGAATGCCTCCACCCAGCTCTCAGGAACTCCATTCTGGATACGCTGGACGGCAGCTAAACACTCGCCTACCGACGCACCCCCATAGGTGCACGATCCCAACTGTCGCAGAAGTTGGAAATCCATCTCCGCATCTTCGAAACCATTCACCCTTGTCTTACTGCGTTCCAATCTCGCACCCATCTCAACCCCCCTTGTTCAAAGTATCTCACGGGAGAATAGCACATCTCCATCCATGCTCACGAATTAGATCAGGCAAAAACTGCAAATTCTGTATTCACCGATGGGTTGCCCTCGTTTTTAGTGCCACCTCCAAACAATCATCATTGTATCCTTAACTCCAGGCTTGGACAATAGCCTATATTTATTCTACAGAGGTCTCGTATTCAAGGTGGTCTTATTTTTGGGAAGCAGGCCACAGGATGCCTCATGGCGAGTTGATATTGGAAATGTCGGTTAGAATATTAGAGATGTAGATCCGAGTTAAAAAGCAACCTTTTCCTTATGATAGTATAATAGTACAAATGAAAATTGTAACCGACAGTGGAACCGATCTCAGCCTGTCTCCTGAGCAATTGGCTGAGTTGAATATTAGCATTGTTCCCCTCATGGTAACCCTGGAAGGGAAAACTTACCGTGAAGGTGTGGATATCGCACCGGATGAATTCTATCGCTTGCTGGAAACAACTCAACGCTTTCCTAGCACCTCCCAACCATCGGTCGGTAGCTTTTCCGAAGTTTATAAGCGCATTGCGACTACCGACCCCGATATTATATCCATCCATATGTCCTCAGGTTTGAGCGGTACATTCGGTGCGGCTCAGACAGCGGCAAAGCTCGTACCGGAGGCCAAAGTTACCCATGTTGACACCAAAACCTTATCTGCCGCGGCAGGCTGGCAGGTTGAAGCAGCAGCCAGAGCGATAAAAGCCGGCTGGTCGAAAGAGCAAATTCTATCATTGATGGAGAGCATTGGAAATGCCAGTGAGAGCATCTACACTCTCAAAGAACTCAAATACCTGATTCACGGCGGACGAATAAGCCACCTTAAAGGTATTGTAGCCACACTGCTTAATATCAAACCACTAATTGGCGTTGAGAAAAAGAGCGGCACTTATGTACAGCTCGGCCGGGCACGAACTTTTGATCAGGCAATCGAAAGGTTGGTTGACCTGATTGCTCACCAGCATTCACCAGGCAGTTCTTTACGTGTTCAGGTGCTTCATGCACACAATCCTGAAGGGGCGTCAAGATTACACGATCTGGTGGATGAGCGATTTGATTGTACGTGGCTGCCGGTTGGACCTATATCTCTCGTGCTCGGGGCTCATACCGGTCCGAGCATGGTAGGGATTACTTATGCCCCTATAGCAGCTTTTGCTGATATACCATAGAGTGGAATAAGGTTGGGTATCTTGGGACGCAATCCTGCTGAGTTGGCAACTTCACTATAAGGCATAGAGGGAATCTCTCTACTGAGATGGACCCCACTGTTTAGGACAGGATGCGTACACCCCAGCCGGTGTCCGGTAACCATGGGCCTGGTGGGGACGCTCAGTAGACTGCGGACACGTTTCCGGTTGACTCTGTAGTTCTGGCTCTTCAGCCACGCGGCTATTTTGCGTGACCCTTAGAACGGCGTGGCC
>JAGGYM010000004.1 GCA_021162545.1 Dehalococcoidia bacterium
CCCCACTCCCAGGTCACCCGTTTCCTCCCCCACCCCCACAGTACGGCAGTAAAGCGGGGAAAAAGCTTTGGGGTGTTTCTGCAGGGCCTGAGACAATCTCAGGCCACCGCGAACGTCCCCAACCACATCAGCCACGATGCGCCTCAAATCGCGGTTGGCGATTTGCTCCTGCAATAACTCCAGAGCAGAGACGACATCGGTACCCGTTTCCACCAGCAATGCCAGCTGCCTGGAAAACATGACGATCTCATGTGGATTTATTGGGGACAGGTTGATATTCAGCTTGCCCAGGTTGACAAAGGGAGTAACCTGCTTCAGGCTGACGACCCGGTAACCACTCCCCCCCAGAAGACTCAGCGCCGCCGCCTCGCTGGAAGCGTCAACTTTACCTCTGACCATCTTCCTGTTCTCGGTATAAGCTACATACTGAAAATCCATAGCGCTTTCTCCACTCAGCCTACTCGATGAAGTAAGCGTTGCGCAGCACCTCCGAGGGAGTGGTGACGCCCTCCTTCACCTTGAGCATGCCATCCTTGAGCAGGGGCACCATCCCCTCATCAATTGCCTGCTTCCTGACCTCAGCAGTGCTGGCGTTCCTCAATATCTGCATCCTTATACTATCGCTCAAGGCCAGCACCTCAAATATTCCCGTTCTCCCCCTGTAGCCGGTATGAGAACACATCTCACAGCCTTTGCCATAAAGGAACCTGGTTTTCTTTTCGCCCATTTCAGCGGTATAAGCCTGCCGCTCCATCAGGGGAACATCCGTTTTATTGACATGGCAGTCAGGACAAACGCGACGAACCATGCGCTGAGCCACCACCCCAATCAGCGCCGACGATACCAGGAAAGGCTCTACCCCAAGGTCGAGAAGGCGATAGATGACGCCCACGGCATCGTTGGCATGAATGGAAGAGAGAACGAGATGTCCTGTTAATGCTGCCTGAATGGCTATCCCGGCAGTCTCGGCATCGCGGATTTCGCCTACCAGGACAACATCGGGGTCAAGTCGCAAGATAGACCTCAAGCCGCTGGCAAAGGTAAATCCCGCTTTGGGATTCACCTGCATCTGGTTTATGCTGCTGAAGCGATATTCTACCGGGTCTTCAATGGTAATTATATTCCGTGACGTTTTATCCAGCTGGTTGACCGCTGCATAGAGCGTGGTCGTCTTCCCCGCACCAGTAGGGCCACTGACCAGTATCATGCCAAAGGGAACCCTGAGCATCTTTTCAGCTTTCTCCAGTGCTCCAGGAGAAAAACCCAGCTGAGGCAAATCCATAACCGCCAGGGACTTATCCAGCAGGCGCAGAACGGTTGTCTCACCATAGACGGTGGGAGCAGTGGCAACGCGAACGTCTATCAGCCTCCCCTTGGACTCGGTAGAGAACTGGCCATCCTGAGGGCGCAGATGGTCGGCGATGTTCATGTCGGACATTATCTTGATGCGAGAAGTAAGAACGGGGTGTATTTTCAAAGGCAAAGACATGACCTCCCTGAGCGCGCCATCAACGCGATAGCGGACTCTCAACCTGTTCTCCTGAGGCTCAATGTGAATGTCGGAAGCTCTCGACACCAGGGCCTCATCAACGATAAGACGCAGGGCACTAGCTACAGGAGCATTGGATGTTGCCTCAACCAGGTCGGTATCTTCCTCCTCCTCTGCCATGGGCATCTGGGATATTTGCTCCTCCAGATGGCCAAAGCCCTTGTAGTTAAAGTCGATGGCCTCCATGATTTCCCTCTCGCCGGCAACTACGGGCTCTATCCTCATGCGGCTCTGCAGCCCCAGCGCCTCCAGGGCAAAGATATCGGAGGGATTGGCCATGGCTACATGCAGAACGTTATCCTCAACGCGCAATGGCATGGACTTGAACCTTCTCGCCATAACTTCGGGAATCAGTTGCATTATCTCGGGCTCTACCTGTTGTTTTAACAGCCTTTCTTTCTTTGACTCCGGCACAGCCGTTAGTATTTCCTCAACGACAGCCTGAATATCGCTGGTTTCTTCCTCTGCTGAAAATGCCCCTTCAGCTTTGAGCTCAACAATAACCATTCCACGCCTTTCCACGAACTGCCTGGCCTCCGAAGTGAACCTGCCTGAAAGCAAGATGACTTTGTGGCGTATTCCTGCATCATAGGCCCTGGTATCAAATAAAGACACCTCATCCAGATTCACTTCCCCTCCAGAGGTCACCTTCACACCCACCCTGTGAATCAGGAAAACCTCGTCACATTCAGCCAGAATATCAAAGGTGTACTCGGTGCCGGATGCGCCCGTGAGCCGCGCTCTCTCTTCAGTCCTGTATCCCGAATTTTGCAGGGCATCTATAAATTCCTGCTTCGTGCTGAAGGCTTTAAAAACGCCCTTCTCAACCTGCCTTGCTGGCAGCGGCTCCTCAAGAAGCGCCTCCAGTTCCCCGGAATAGAAAACCGTCATCTTCTGCCTCTGCGCAAAATTGGCTGCTATGGAATCAAGCCTCTGGCTGGAAACGATGATTTTATCCAGGATGCCGCAATCGTAGCACTTGCTATCGAAGTTGAATACATCCTCCAAGCCAACAACTTCTCCCTCGACATGGATAAAGGCCACGGCGACAGTATAGTTAATGAGGCCGTCATATTTATGCGCCAGCAAGTCGAAGAGGTGACTGGCGCCGGATTTGCCTTCAAGAGAGGCCTCCTTTTCCACCACATACCCCAACGCCTCCAGGCGCTCCAGAAATTTCACCAGAAGCTTATCCGTGCCAGCCTCTTCATGGTTGACATCTTCCGAAATTCGCATTCTACTTACATAGTAACACAATGGAGTAACTTGTCAACACATTATAGTATATATCCAGCATGTACTTTAGTCCTTAATCTCGTCTCCTCCGTCTTTGCGAGGAGTGCAACGCAGCAATCCATAGTTGCCTCTTGCATGAGATTGCCACGGGGCTTCGCCCCTCGCAATGACAGGAAGAGAGCGTCAAGCAACAACCACTCCTTGTCTTTGCGCTGCCCCCCTCTCGTCTTTGCGAGGAGTGCAACGAAGTGGAACGACGTGGCAATCTCGTCCCCTTCTGCCTTTGCGAGAGGGTCAGCGAAGCAACCCCTGGCTGCCTCTTGCATGAGATTGCCACGGGGCTTCGCCCCTCGCAATGACAGGAAGAGAGCGTCAAGCAACAACCACTCCTTGTCTTTGCGCTACCCCCCTCTCGTCTTTGCGAGGAGCATTCTCCGTAAAACAAAAGGCAACATATTGACAACACGAAAAGAGTAAGTAACAATACATATTGTAATGACCAGAAAGAAACTCCTGACAGCTGGTCTGGGGGTGGTTCTAGTGCTGTCATTTCTCGGGCCCAGCATACCTCCGGGCAATAGCGAGGTTTCTGCCAATCCCGACAGGCTGAAATGGTCCGTCGTCGATACCCCCAGCGAGATAGACAACGTCGTGCTCTCGCCCAGCGAAGTGAGCGCGCTCGCCGTGGGCAGCAACGACGAGAACCTGTACGCCATAGATATTCCCAACGAGGAAGTTTATCGCTCAAAAGACAGCGGCGTTACCTGGGATAACGACATGACCCAGAAACTAACAGCCGCAGGCGCCACGCTGCCCGCGTGGGACATAGCGGTAACGCCGGACACCGCAGACGGCGCAGACCTGGTAGCCGTGATCAGCGACAACAGGACGAAGGTTTATGTCTTCGACGCGGTGGCAGAGATATGGGAAGATGGTAATGTCCCCAACCTGGGAGGCCTGCTCATCTCCGACATCGCCTTCTCGAAAGAATATAATGGCACGGACCGATATCTGGCAATCGGCACAAGAAACCCGGACAGCTTTGCCAGCGGCGATGTCTGGATAATAAAGCTGGGCGGCATGGGAGCATGGGAAAGCACGGGACTAAATATGGACGTAAGCGCGGTCTCCTTTTCCCCACAGTACGGAGATGACGGCGTCATCCTGTCCATAGCCAGCGACACCAGTGGAACATACCTGTGCAGCCGGCACAAGACAGGAGGAACATGGATAGACGTAATGTCTCCAGTGGAGATAAAAGAGGACGATGCCTCACCCAAAGAGAATGAAATAATATTCTCCGATTCAGCACTGCCCTCGGAGCGCTATGCCAAGGGAGACGAATGGATTGTCTATGCGGGTTATTGCTCCAGCACCGGCGCCGACGATGCCTATCGCCTGGAACATGCGGCAGGGCTGGAAGGCGCCACGGTCAAGAGAATGAACGTCAACGGTGACGAGAAAGCTTCCCTGGCTTCAATTAACTACGGCAGTGGCAGACTTATGGCGGGAGAAGTGCCCGGAGATAAAGACACCGCCAGCGCTCTAATCCATATCTGCTCCAACCCGGATGGGGACTTTCCCGAGTGGGAATCTCCGTCCGAAGCGCCAACGGGAGGCGCTGTTTCAGGGCGCGCCAACGCACAGGTGCACTGGGGCAGCACAGCGAGAAAGGCCTACTGCGGCACCAGCACCAATTACGTGGAGAGCGCTGCCGGCTGGGCGAACATGGACACATCCGCCCCCGCCGGCCCCTGGCGAGGGGAAGCGCACGATGAAAGCGCCCTGTCCCTCAGCGAAGATAGAGGCAATTCCTGGAACCAGCTCAGCCTGATAGATACCCTTATGGCCTACCTCGCCGGCTACGCTCTGTCCGCAGACAACGAAGTCCTCTATCTGGCCTCGGAAGGCAGTGATTTCGACAGCGTATGGCGCAGCGAAAGCCCCGACCTGGCGCATCTGGGGCAGGTATGGCAGAGGGTGCTCTGCCTGCCAAACAACGGCGACGTCATATTGAGAGCCACTCCAGAGGGCAGCCCCGAAGATGCCATTTTCTGCGCGACAGTGGATAGCAACTACGCCGTTTCCTCCCATGATAAAGGAGAAACGTGGCAACCAATCTGGGATTGCCCCCACATAACCGACCTGTCCGTCGTCAACAATAAGATAGTTTACATTCTGGACGACAACGTGGTGCACAAATACATCTGCGATGAGGAACTGTGGGACGGCACCTGGGAATGGAAGAGAGATATGGACACCGGTCTCCTCTACGCCTACATTATTATCACGCATGGAGAGAACTCCATTTTTGTCGCAGAAGATACGGACGGGGAGGGCCAGATAGCTTATTCCTTCGACGGGGGAGAATCTTTTCAATACACTCCGGCCGTACCAGACAGCGGAGACATACGAATTGCCCTCGACGAAGAATTCAGCAATAACCGCATTCTCTATGCCACCAGAAGCGAGGGTGAAATCTATCGCTGGACAATCAAAGGCAGCACCGAGTGGGCCAACCTGAACCCTCCACACCTGGGCTTTTACGGCCTGGCAGAAAAGAGCGACACCCTCTACGGAGCCTACGACTCCGGCGTTGCCCGCACCCTCGTTCCACACATGAGAACAATCGAGCCCATCGACTGGGACAGCCTCGAACTGGGACTGGCCGGCGGCGTCTCCTTCAAACCCGGTTCGTTAAAGGCAACGCGGGGTGCGGCCATAGACCTGTGGGCCGTTGACGCGCACAATTACGACTTCCAAAATAAAAGCGGATGCCTCTGGATTTACTCCGATACCCTCGTCCTGCGGACGCCATGGCCTACATCACCGGCGCTGGGTGAGCTGCTGACCTGCGACATCTGCACCTGCACCGCCAGGGGATTTTCCTTTCACTGGCAAGCGCTGCCGGAAACACTGAAATACGAGGTATGGATAGCGCTGGACGAAAAATTTGCCGTGATAGTACTGCAGCAAGACAATATTATTCCTGATAATCTACTCAACCCGTCATGGAATATCCTTCCCGAGACATTTCGCTTCGTTTGCGGACAGACCTATTACTGGAAGGTAAGAAGCTGTGCAGTCTGTGGAGGCGAGATAGTTCACAGCAGATGGTCTCCCCCGATGCACTTCACGGTAAAACCATGTTCCTCCATAGAACAGATGCACACCGCCCCCATCTTGAAAACTCCCGCGAACGGCGCCACCAACGTTGACCGCTCGCCGAATTTCACCTGGATTGGTTTCTCCGACACGACAATATATGAATTCATCCTGGCCCGCGACGCCAGCTTAACGCAGGTAGTGGTCAAAGAGGAGGTGCCCACCGCGGCATACCAGTATAACGGCAAACTCGACTGGAACACGACCTACTTCTGGCAGGTAAGAGCGCTCGAACCGGTACCCAGCGAGGCCGCCACAGCATCCTTTACCGTGATGGCTGAACCCTCACCCCCCATCCCCATCAATCTACCCCCACCACCAGTGGCGCCTCCATGGGCCTGGCCCCTGATTGGAGGGCTGTCTGCCTTGAGCATGGCCGTTATCGCGCTCTGTATCAGAGAGGGTCGGCGCCATGCCCTACCCCGCCAGAAGGCAGAGAGAAAAGCACCCGTGTACCACTACTGATACCGACCCCCACGACCCGGCTTGGCTATGTTCACCTTCATCCAAGGCGTAAACGCGTTCATTATTCACAAAAAAACCAGCAGCTATTGACAAAAAAACCCCCTCTGGTGGTAGACTAGTACTGGTACCATAGTCAGGGGAGAGGAAAAAGATTGAACCAGCGCAGGTCTAACATCGAGATAATAGCTGATATGCTCAGGGTGGGGGAGAACGGCGCCGGCAAGACAGAGATTATGTACAGCGCCAACATGAGCTACAGCCAGCTTCAGAAGTATCTCAGTTTTCTCCTGAGCCATGGACTCATTAGCAAGGTGGCGGTGGGAAATCCCGTGGTGACATACCACGTGACCGACAAAGGAGAAAAGCTGCTCAAGAACATAAACAACATAATGGAAATACTTGAGTTCTCGAATGAAAACAGGTCCTGGTTCTGAGTATTTCTTCTCTACCGTGAGAAAAATAAAGTGCAAGGAGTGCTATGAAATGAAAGGGGTGACACATGTCTGAGAAAAGAATGCTAATAGTGGATGCTGAACTGGTAAAGCGGGTAGAGGAAAACCGCGGTGACATGAGCTATTCTGAATTTATCAACTTCCTCATCGACAAACAGCTAAAGGGAGAAGTCAAGAATCAGGATGACATCGTAACGCGGGAGGAATTCCACCAGTTCCAGGAAGGAGCAAAAGAGCTGCTGCGCAGTTTCCTGGACTTCTTCATCAACTACGGGCTTGAACTGGGCAAGCAGCCCAGAGACGAGGAATTCGAACAGCTAACGCAGAAATTGCGCGCCCTGAGTAATTCGAAAAAGTAGCGCGGTCCTCAAAAACCGCGCTTTCCTCCACTTCCCCCACCCTCTCCAGCTTCAAATAGAACTATCTTCTAGAACATAATCTCTTCCCAACGGAATCAAGGCATGTCATAGTGTTTCCAGGCTAATAAATTTCCAACTCTGCCATCTCTCGCGAGACAGGCAGAGCAGTGAAAAAAGCACAGGAGGTGCACGATGACGAGGCCAATTGACCTGCTGAAAGAGAACCGAAAAGACGAGCTGTGGCAGATGTGCTGTGGTTTCATCGATTTAAGCCTGAAGCAGTTCATGGATATCCAGAAGCGGTTGCTCTTGGAGCAAATCCAACTGCTGAAAAACTGCGAGCTGGGCAGAAAGGTAATGCATGGTGCCATGCCCACCACCGTGGAAGAGTTTCGGGAACAGGTGCCGCTTACCACCTACGCCGACTACCTCCCCGAACTGGCAGAAAAGAGAGAGGACGTACTGCCCTCCAAAACGGCCTGGTGGGTAAGAACCTCGGGCAAAACCGGGACATACAACGTCAAATGGGTGCCCATGTCAGAGGATTTCACCACCGAGTACGAAAAGCTGGCCGTAGGCTGTGTTCTCCTCGGCATCTGCCGGGAGAAGGGCGACACTTCCCGTGTCAAGGAACACATGAAGTACATGTACACCGTGGGGCCACCGGACTACGCCTCGGGGTTCCTGGCTTCCCTGGTTCAAGAAGGGCTTAACCTCGATACACTGCCCGGCAGTACCGGGGAAATGTCCTTCCAGGATAAAATAAAGGCCGGCTTCAACGAAGCTCTGTACCGCGGTCTTGACGGCTTCGGGGGCATACCTTCCGTCCTGGTATCGGTAGGAGAGCAAATTAAGCAGCAGTCAGGCAGGGCAAAAGTTCGCCCGCTGCTGTCCCATCCCGGAGCCCTTCTCCGTGTGACCAGGGGCCTGGCAAAGAGCAAGCTAGCCCGTCGAAACCTGTTGCCCAAAGACCTGTGGTCTATCAAGACCATTCTGGGGGGCGGAGCGGACTGCGGCATTTTCAAGGGCAGGGTTGAGGAAATGTGGGGCAGTCCCGTGCTGGAAATGTATGACAGCACGGAACAGGGCCTGTGCGCCATACAGACCTGGGATTACGAAGGCATGACCTTTGTTCCCAACCTGAACTTCTTTGAATTCATCTCCGAGAGAGAGTGGTTCAAGAGCCAGCTGGACCATTCCTACCAGCCCAAAACCATCCTGCTGGATGAGGTGGAGGCGGGAGAAAACTACGAAATAGTTGTAACCAACCTGCACGGCGGCATCATGACCAGATATCGCATAGGAGACATGATTAAGATAACTTCACGGCGAAATGACAAGCTGGGCATCGACATCCCCCAGATGCTATTTGAAAGGCGCGCCGATGAACTGATTGACATCACTGGCTTCGGCCACATCACGGAAAAACTGGTATGGCAGGCGCTTGAGAACAGCGGCATCCCCTACGTTGACTGGGTGGCACGCAAAGAAATAGTGCTCGACAAGCCGGCATTGCATCTTTACCTCGAACTGAAGGACAACTATATTGCCAGCGAGCAGGCAATAGCAGCAACGATATACGACGAGTTCATCAAGCTGGATAGCACTTACGACTACAACATCTACAGGGCTTACGGCGACCCGGAAAAAGTGCTCGGCTCAAAGCCTATAGAGGTCACCTTGCTGCCCCGGGGTGCCTTTGCCAGCTATATCTCCCAGCGCCAGGCTGAAGGCGCTCCCCTGGGGCATCTCAAGCCACCCCACATCAACCCCACCGATAAAGCGCTCGCTCAGCTGGGATCTCCGAAGGTAGTCGTGGAGGCAGCGCCGGCAACCCGTACCGAGCGCGCAGCAGTGCACTGAGCAGATGGCAACTCATGAGGGGGGCACGCCCGGAAGCACGCCCCCTCACTACCCTGCACCCCCATATAGAGCAAGCCAAACCCAGGTAAGCGAAATCTCCTCGTCCTCTTGACAGCCTCCGTTTCTTTATCAATAATTAACCCCATAATATGAATGCCCATACCGTAATCCCCCTGATTGCCAGCGTCGCCTATATACCGCTATTCATCATTCTGCTGCTCAACCGGCCCTGGAATGACCAGCAAAGGCTTTTCATCCTGTTCCTGCTTCCTGCCTTTTTGTGGAGCTTTAGCGACGTCTTTTTCCGCAGCGATTTCTTTCCCCAGGATAAAGTCCTGCTGGTTCAAATTGTACTCTCCTGCAGCATATGGACAGCGGTTGGGGCCCACTACTTCCTGCGCTCCTTCTACCAGGCCGATAAAACAAAGTTCCCCTTTATCTACATCCTGCCAGTAAGCACTGTTGTCCTGGCTGCGCTGGGCTATATACCCGGAAGCGTCGAAGCTATCGCCACCGGGCTCAAGGTAAACTACGGCATTACATTCTTACTTATCATAGCCATTGCCTTCGCCATCCTCATCAGGGACGCCTATCTTCTGGTGAAAAAACGCAGAATTTTAAGCGACATTTCCGAGCGCAATCGACTCGCTTATCTCATCCTTGCCATTGCCGTTACGCTTTTCTTCACCCTCAGCATCGCCACCAGGTGGGGCTCCGAATACCCGGCGAGCCATCTGGGCAACATGGCTGCCGCCGGCATCCTGACCTACTCCATCATGGCATATCGCCTGCTGGATATCAGGGTCGTTTTCCGTCGCATGCTGATATACGTGACCCTTTATGCCACCGCCATCGCCCTCTTCGCACTGCTGTTCATCCTGGCTCACCTGGTTTTCAATTTTAAACCTGATATTGCCACGCTGGCAGTAGCTCTCATTTTAGGAATTCCAATTATCGCATTTTTTGCTCATAGAGGACGCACCGCCTGGAAAGCCAGGTTGGAGCAAACACTCGTGGGAGAGAAATACAATTACCGCAGGAAACTGTCACTGCTCGCCTCTGAAATACAAACATCTCCCTCCCTGGAAAAGATTGGACACAAGTTTACCTCCCTGCTCGCCCAATCCATCGAATGCCAGAGGGCCAGCTTGCTCCTGCCAGAAAATGTCAGCGGGGATTTCCGCACCACCTTCACTTATCCCCCCGTGGAGAGCAACCCTCTGTGCAAACTCAAGTTGAGGGGAGACAGCCCCATCGTGGCTCAACTGAAGAAAGCGGAGGAAATATTGTCACGGGACCTCAGCATATCACCTCAATTTCAATCTATGTGGCAGGAAGAGAAAGAAGATATCCGGTCAGCTGCGGTAGAGATATTTCTTCCCCTGATAAATGACGGTGAGCTCGTGGCCATCATGGCAATAGGCAACAAGCAAGATGGAAAACTCTACTCCGTTGAGGATATTCACATAGTAGAATCCATCAACAATTCCGTGGCAGCAAGCATAGAAAGAGCACATTTCCTGGAACAGCTGCGGGAACGGGATGAGGAAATAGAACTCATCAGCCACTTGACCTCGATCATAACTTCAAACATAAACATCGAGGAGATATTCGAAGGCTTCATTCAAGAGCTACGCAAGGTAATCTCCGTTGACTGGGCAGCAATTGCCCTGCTGGAGACAGATGAACTCCGCTTCTGGGCCATATCCAGCGCCAGAGACTCGTCGTGGCAGGTGCAGGAAAGCATCCCGCTTAAAGGAACTACTACCGAGCTGGTATGCAAGGAAAAGAGGAGCATCTACGAACCAGACATAGCATTGCACCAGAGATTCCGGACCGCAAAAGACCACCTGAAACAGGGAATGCACTCCATTCTTAACCTGCCCCTGGTGATTAAAAACAGGAGCATCGGCAGCCTGATACTAGCAAGCTACAAGCGCGATGCCTACACCTCCCAACAAATAAAGCTGCTGGAACAGCTCACGCTGCAAATCGCTCACCCCGTAGAGAACTCCAGGATTTACGCCCAGGTTTCACAGAGGGCTCGCATCGACGAGCTCACGGGGCTGTTCAACCGCCGGCATTTCGAGGAACGCCTCAAAATAGAACTTGCCCGACACGCCAGGTATGGTGGCGTATTCTCCCTGTTCATGATCGACCTCGATGGTTTCAAGACATACAACGATCTGTACGGGCATCCCTCGGGCGATGAACTTCTCAGGCACGTGGGAAAGATCATCATGAATTCCGTTAGAAATTCCGATCAGTCCTTCCGTTACGGAGGTGATGAATTCACCGTCATTCTACCCGAGACTCCCGTGGATGATGCCTACAGCGTAGCAGAACGAGTTCGAGAACAAATTGCCCTTGAGATGGACGCAAGGCAGATCGCCCTGACCTGCAGCATCGGCCTGTCCAGTTATCCTTCAGACGGAGTGATGTCAGGAGAGCTCGTTACCTCAGCAGATACAGCCCTGTACTATGCCAAGCGCACCGGCGGCAACAGGAGCTACCTCTCCTCTCGAATCCTGTCCGAATCACCAGCGAATACGGGAACTTACGCCCGGGGTAGCGGCCTGAGCGCCGTTTACGCTCTGGCATCGGCAGTTGACGCCAAAGACCCACACACCTACGACCACTCCAGAAAAGTCAATATCTATGCTGTAGCCCTTGCTGAAGCCATTGGTTTACCACCCGATAACGTGTCCAGAATAAGCACTGCCGCCCTGCTCCACGACATCGGTAAGATCGGCATACCGGACAAGATACTGAACAAAGACGGGCCACTCAACAAGGAGGAGTGGGAAGCGATAAGAAGCCACCCGCGCCTTGGAGCAAACATCGTCGGCAACATACCGGGACTGGTTCCCACGTTAAGCGGCATTCTCTATCACCACGAGCGCTATGACGGCTCCGGATATCCCGAAGGACTCAAAGGAGAAGAAATCCCCATCGAAGCTCGCATCATGTCCATCGCTGATGCTTACGCTGCCATGACTTCTGCCCGCTCCTACCGTGACGCTTACCACGAAGAGAAAGCACTGAGAGAGCTCAAGAAAAACGCCGGCAAGCAGTTCGACCCCGGGCTGACGGAGGCATTTATCACCCTGGTCCAGTCCAGCATCCCCAGCAAGTGGAAACAGGAGTAACCGCTCTCCAAATCCATAGGCAGGGGAAAGCCAGACACAGTTGACGAATGCTCACGGATGAGATAAAGTAATCCCCACTTCCCCCCTTCAATACTTTGGGAATACTGGCAATTATATTTGTATCCCCGGAGAAGGGAGAGTTTGCTTAAGTGCCGAAGTGGCGGAATGGCAGACGCGCTACGTTCAGGACGTAGTGTCTTTACGGACATGAGGGTTCAAGTCCCTCCTTCGGCACCACCTCAGGCTCTCCAGATGCAGGGCAGATATAAGAAGCTTGGAAGTAGGCATGCGCCTGTAGCTCAGCAGGATAGAGCGCAGCCCTGCGAAGGCTGAGGTCGCGGGTTCAAATCCCGCCAGGCGTACCAGATAGAGGTAAGTGCAAGCTGAAGAGGAGAAAGTTTGAGGCACTACGTCCCGCCTTCTCTATTAGAATAGGGCGGTTAGCTCAGTTGGTTAGAGCGCCTGCTTTACACGCAGGAGGCCAGAGGTTCAAGTCCTCTACTGCCCACCAGTATGAACACAATGTCTGAACTTACAAGGCAGAAAATTACCGAGGCTCTGCTCAACAATAAAAAGAAGCGGAACCACAACAGTGGTCTTACGCCTTCAGCCGTGCTCGTGCC
The DNA here is from genome assembly GCA_021162545.1 of Dehalococcoidia bacterium. Lineage (GTDB taxonomy): Bacteria > Chloroflexota > Dehalococcoidia > GIF9 > AB-539-J10 > M55B177. The sequence goes on from JAGGYM010000004.1 coordinate 12,862, forward strand.
CCTGTTTTACAGGGAAGAGCAATGTTACCTTCTCTTCACCAGAAGGAGCGAAAGGGTAAACTTTCACAAGGGGGAGTTCTGTTTTCCTGGAGGAACACACGAAGAATATGACTCAACACTGCTTCAAACCGCCCTCAGGGAAGCCAGCGAGGAGATAGGCCTGAAATCCAGAGACGCAGAGATATTGGGAGAACTTGATGACTGCATCACACGGAACACGCATTATGTCATTTCCCCATTCGTTACCTTTATCCCATATCCTTACACTTTCAAATTAGACGGCAAGGAAGTGGAGCAAATTCTCACCGTGCCGCTATCAATTCTGGTAGATGAAACCTTCTCCGGGCAGAACAGTTATCACACGGGGGAAGGTAAAACCGAGGACGAAATATCCTATGAATACGCAGGATACACCATCTTCGGAGCTACTGCCAGGATCCTGAGACAATTCATCCATATCTTATGCCCCAAGAACAACGGCTACTGGAAGGCAGTGCCTGTGGTGTAGAATAACAGGGAGGGCAAGCTCCGAATTCTAAAATGCCTGCCTGGTAGGCAGGCGAAGTTCCAGACACGTTGTGGACATTCCATCACTAAAAGTAGCGAAGAGAAAACCTTCTAAGCGGGAAATAATAATAGGAGGCGTGTCCCTCGCGATTACCATCGCTCTCTGCATCTTCATCGTGCGCCATCGCATCTACATGGAGGAGATATCGCAATGGGGATATATCGGTTGCTTCATCATCAACATCCTCGCCAGCGGAACTGTGGTCATGCCCGGTTTCGGCACCCTGCTCACTTTTACCCTCGGTGGAGTGCTTAACCCGGCTATCGTGGGCGCAGTAGCCGGATTCGGAGAGACACTGGGAGCACTGGGGGCCTACTTCACCGGATACAACGGCAGACACCTGTTCCAGAGCACCGAAGAGAATTTATTCTACATCCGCATCGACAACTTTTTCCATCGCCACGGCTCCAAGGGCGTTTTCTTCATGGCCGCCATCTTCAATCCCATCTTTTACCCCTTTGCCGTAGCCCTGGGCATGTTGCGTTTCAAGCTGATGCAATTCTTCCTCGCCACCTGGGCAGGAAGGACGATCAAGAACATGGTCCTGGCCTACCTGGGATATCTTGGCCTGCACTCCGTACTAAAATGGCTTGGATTGGACCTCTAATTTGAATCACGCCGTTTCCCTTTGCTATAATCGCTCTGGGGCTGTAGCTCAGTTGGGAGAGCGCCTCAATGGCATTGAGGAGGCAGTGGGTTCGAATCCCATCAGCTCCACCACACAAGGCTGATAATAAGAGCCGTTGGCGTTATTGTAAACGGTGAGGTCGATCCCACTTATCACTGGCAGGGCATGCCCCAGCTTGATGCCAACCAGAATCCAGTCCTCCAGAGTAGAACGCAGTTCAGCTTCACACTGTTGCAGGGATATTCCAAAAGCTATTACTCCCACACAGGAAGGAATTCGCCCTGCAAAAGTGCCACCCTCCAGCTTATCATAGACAGCTTGTGCCAGAGCCTGGCTAACATAGTCGGCAAGAACATATTGCACACCCACGAAGCACCTCTCTATCGTCTCATAGCTCACAATTATATCATATGGGGAATTTGAACCACTATTAGTGATTGTGGAATGCGACAGAGATGTCCATTCCTCTCCCCCAAAGTAAATTATGAGTTGTGAGCAGATCTTCTTCCACCAATCGCTACCTGTCCCTGACAAGCTGGTATCTTCCAGGTGAGCAGGGAAGACATCAGCACCAAAAAGCTGCATACCGAGTTTGACAATTCATCATCATATGAAGCAAAATTGCGGGGTCCCCTTCGGGTTGTGGTTGGGTCTTTCCGGATAATACCCTCAACATGGGAAGAGCGATGAGAGATAAGCGTAGCCTTATTTTTTCTATTTCCCTCGTCCTGTTGCTCATTTTACTGGGCCAGGTTTTCGCATGCAGTAAAACGCCGCAAAGATTCGAGGAAACCCGTTCCCTGATGGACACCTATGTCTCGGTCGCAGTCTACTCCGACGAAAAGATGGCAGAAGAAGCCACCAACGCTGCCTTCGATCGCATGGAGGAAATAGAAGCCACGGCTTCGACCTTCGACAGCGAAAGCGAGGCATTCCAGCTCAACCGGGACGGGTTCCTGAACAACTCCTCAAATGACCTGCAGGAATTGATAAGCATGTCTCTGGATTACAGCAAGCAGACCAATGGGTGTTTCGATATAACCATACAGCCGGTACTGGACCTGTGGGCAGAAGGACTGTGGAAAGAGGACGAGTCAACTCAAAAGACGCGGATAGAGGAGGCGCTACAACTGGTCGGCTGGGACAAGATAGGCCTTGAAAGCAACAGGATATATCTCAAGGTGCCGGGAATGAAGATAACTCTCGGAGGAATTGCCAAGGGCTACGCAGTGGACAGCGCGCTGCACGTCCTCCGCGATATGGGAGTCAAACACGCCCTGGTAAATGCCGGTGGAGACATGGGCATGATAGGTTCCAAGCCAGGGAATGAGCCATGGACCATCGCCCTGGAGAACCCGGACGACCAAAACCAGAGCATTGCAACCTTCAAACTCTCCGACAAGGCGATAGCAACTTCGGGGAACTACGAGAGATACTTCGACCCCGAGAAGAAAGCACACCACATCATCGACCCCAGAACGGGATTCTCAGCGAATGAGTGCATCAGCGTTACCATAATAGCAGACACCTGTACCCGTGCTGATGCCCTGGCTACTTCGGTCTTCGTAATGGGGCCCGTGGAGGGCATGAAGCTGGTGGAGTCACTAGATGACGTAGAGTGTCTCCTGATCGACTCCGATAGAGAAATACACTATTCACGGGGGTTGTCAAACTACCTGGACGAGGGATAGGGCAGACAATTGGCAGGAATAATACTTAAGAAGAGAAGCACTCCCCATGGAGTGAAAATTCCAGAATCCAAACCCACAGGGAACAAGCCAATTGAGACGCTCCCATTCCCCAAGAAGGCAATTGTTCCTCTGCACCAGAATCTTGGTGTACCCTGTGAGCCACTGGTCAAAAAAGGCGACAGCGTAAAAACGGGCGAAAAGATCGGCGACTCCGAGAGCTACGTTTCCGCGCCGATACACTCGCCAATATCCGGAGAGGTAACGGGTTTCACCAAGCTCATAGGCCCCACTACCGGGCGTCTGACCGATGCCATAATTATAACAGCGGATGGAAGGAATACCTGGGAAGAGCCGGAGGCAGCAAAAGACATAGCGGCACTCTCCCGGGACGAGATAATAGCACTGGTAAGAGAGGCGGGCATCGTGGGGCTGGGAGGAGCAACCTTCCCCAGCCACATTAAGCTCTCTCCCCCGGAAGGCAAGAAGATAGATACGCTGATTCTAAATGGATGTGAGTGCGAACCTTTCATCACATCGGACCACCGCATAATGCTGGAATACGGGGAGAAGATACTCCTGGGACTAGGCCTGTCAAAGAAAGTTTTCAAACCCGACAGAATCTACATCGCCATAGAGGACAACAAGCAAGATGCGATAGACCACATGGAAGAGCTCGTTATGGAGATGGGGCTGGACAGGAACATCAGAATAGTTCCACTGAAGTCGAAATATCCCATGGGAGGAGAGAAAATTCTCATAAAGGTCATCACGGGACGCGAAGTTCCCAGCGGCGGATTACCCCTGGACGTCGGAGCGGTGGTCCAAAGCATAAGTACCGTCAAAGCAATGTACGATGCTATCTTCGATGGCAAGCCACTGATCGAAAGGGTAGTCACGGTCACAGGACTGGTAGAGAGGCCAGGAAACCTGTGCGTGAGATTTGGCACGCCGCTGAGAGAAGTAATAGATTACTGCGGAGGAATAAAGAAAAACGTCAACGAAATCCTCCTCGGAGGCCCCATGATGGGCACCTCTTGCTTTGACCTTGACTTCCCGGTGACCAAGGGCGTCAACTGCATACTGGCTAAGGAAAGCACCCCGGTAAAAGAAGAAAACTGCATCAGGTGTGGCAGGTGCCTGGATGCCTGTTCCATGGACCTGATACCAACCAACTTCGTCAAATACGTCAAGAATCACGACTATGCCGCCTGCAAGAAAGCTTCAATCGCCGATTGCATTGAATGTGGAGCGTGTGCCTACTCCTGTCCAGCACACATTCCAATAGTGGAGTATATAAAAATAGCGAAGGGTGAGTTAGCCAACAAGAAGCGAATAAAGAAATGACGCAGGAGAAAAAGTTCCTGGTATCACCAGGCCCACACCTGTGGAGGAATCTCTCCACCAGCAAGATAATGTACCTGGTGGTGGCAGCCCTCATGTTCCCCGTGGGAGCAGCGATATATTATTTTGGTTACCACGCGCTCCTGATAATGGCGGTAAGTACAGCAACAGCTGTCCTGGCAGAATACGGGGTTAAAAAGTTGCGCCACGGGGAATTCACCATGGATGGGAGCGCCATCGTCACGGGTCTTATCATGGCGCTCACCCTGCCACCGACGATACCGTGGTGGATGGCCGCCATAGGAGCGGCATTTGCCATGGCCATCGCCAGGGAAGCCTTCGGGGGACTGGGACACAACATCTTCAATCCGGCGCTGGCGGGAAGAGCCTTCCTGGCAGCCTGCTTCTCCGGAGAAATGTCAACCTGGGTGCTGCCGATGCATTTCTCCGTCGATGCCGTGACTGCCGCCACTCCCCTGAATGAGAGCTTCGTATGGCACGCGGATAAGATATCACTGTACAAAGACCTCCTCCTCGGTAACGTGGGAGGCTCGCTGGGTGAAACATCTGCCCTGCTCATACTAATTGGGGGAATCATGCTGCTTGTCCTGGGCATAATAAACTGGACCATTCCTGTAAGCTACATCGGGGCTGCCGCCCTGCTCTCTTTCTGTCTGGGGCAGGACGCCCTGCTGCAAGTTCTGGCAGGAGGATTGATGCTGGGAGCCTTCTTCATGGCAACGGATTATGTCACCTCCCCTATTACCAACAAAGGCAGAATCGTATTTGGTGTCGGAGCCGGAATATTGACGGTGCTGATCAGGTGCTTTGGCGGCATGCCTGAAGGAGTCTGCTTCGCGATACTTTTCATGAACGCTCTCACTCCTCTCATCGACAGGTATATCAAACCGAGGCCTTATGGCTCTCAGCGAAAGGCGGCACAATGAAATCAGCTCTATCCAATTATGCCCGCCCGATACTTTTTCTCACCCTGGTGGTTTTCATCGCGGTAAGCGTGCTTTCGCTGACCTACCAGGCGACAAAGGACACCATCGAGGAACAGCAGGATGCCAAGATCAAGAGCACGTTGCAGGAGCTATTCCCTGCACTGGACACCTATGAATATCAGGATAGCCTGTACACCATATATTCCCAGGACGACACCATAGGCTATGCCTTCCTGACATCGGGCAAGGGCTATGGGGGTAATATCGACATAATGGTAGGGATTGAAAACGAGACGACCTTAAAGGGAATTCTGATTATCTCCCAGCAGGAAACTCCCGGTCTGGGTAACAGAATAACCGAGGACTGGTTTACCAGCAGTTTCGCGGGATTAAGTCTCAGCGACGTCTTCCTGAAAAAAGACGGTGGAGCGATAGACGGTATAACCGGAGCTACGATAAGCTCCCGGGCGGTGGTTGACGCGGTGAGAGAAGCTGCCATGGAGAAAATCAAGGCAATACCGGAGAGGACACAGGCAAAAGCGGGAGACCTGGAATGAGCAGATTGCGAAAGGAATTTCTCAAAGGAATAATTATTTCCAACCCGGTGTTCGTACTCGCGCTGGGATTGTGTCCCGCCCTGGCCATCAGCATCTCAATTGACAACGCCCTGGGAATGAGCATGGGGGTAGCCATCGTCCTGCTGGGATCAAACATAATGGTAGCTACCTTAAGGAAGATCGTTCCCAACGCGGTAAGGATACCCGTATTTATAGTTATTATCGCCTCCTTTGTAACCATCATAGACCTGTTGTTCCAGGCATATTTTCCTCCCTTACACCAATCCCTTGGCATATACCTTCCCCTGATCGTGGTGAATTGCATAGTCCTGGGGCGAGCAGAGGCATTCGCTTCCAAGAACCCCATATTCGATTCCATAGCAGATGCACTGGGGATTGCCATTGGCTTCATGCTGGCATTGCTCCTCGTCTCATTCATCCGCCAGATGCTGGGAACGGGCATGCTGACGGTATTCGGCAAGGAGCTGCTGCGCCTGCCCGGACTGGCCAGCCATCCAATGGCGTTGTTTGTCCTGCCGCCAGGAGCATTCCTGGTCATCGCACTGCTGCTAGCGCTGTTCAGACGAATGGGGGTACTGAAGAATGAATGAGCTCATTTCGATATTCATCGGCATGGCCCTGGTAAATAACTTCGTCCTGTCCAGATTCCTCGGCCTATGCCCCTTCTTCGGCGTCTCCAAAAAACTGGACAACGCCCTCAGCATGGGAATCGCGGTCACGCTGGTGATGTTCCTCGCCTCGGTCGTAACGTGGTTCATCTATCACCACATCCTGGTTCCGTTCAACGTCGAGTACATGAAGATCATAATTTACATAGTGGTGATAGCATCGCTGGTTCAGATAGTGGAAATGGCAATCAAGAGAACCAACGTCACACTGTATAATGCCCTGGGAATATACCTCCCCCTCATCACCACCAACTGCGCCGTGCTTGGCATTACTTTAATAAACACCCAGGAGGATTTCTCCCTTATCCAGAGCATGGTAAGTGCTCTCGGCGGTGGCATTGGTTTCCTCTTCGTTCTCGTCATAATGTCAGGAATACGCGAACGCCTGGAGCTAAGCGACGTCCCCAAATCAATGAAAGGGTTGCCAATAGCGTTCATAACGGCGATGTTACTCAGCCTCACATTCTTCGGATTCGGAGGGATGGTTTAACCTTGACCACCATATTGATACTAACGGGGATAGGATGTCTCCTCGGCGCGCTGATAATCCTCGCCGGCAAGGTACTCCCCCCGGAATCGCGAGACCTCAAGAGGGTAGAGCGAATAGCTGAGCTCCTTCCCGGCATGAACTGCGGTGCCTGTTCTTACTCCGGCTGCTTTGCCTATGCGCAAGCGCTGGTCAAGAACCCGAAGACGCTCCTCGACAACCCCTGCATGGTTCTCCTGCAGGATACAGAGAAACTCAAACTAGTTGAAGCATCCCTCGGGTTAACGGTGAACGTTACCATGATGGAGAGAAAAGCCTGCATACACTGCGGTGGCGGTTCAGAAGACATCTGCCAGTGGGCTGGAACCGATACCTGCAAGGGAGTAGCGCAACGCCACAAGGGATATAAAAGATGCCCTTTCGGCTGCCTCGGGCTCGGGGATTGCATCATGGCATGCCCGCAGAACGCCATCTACATGAATTCAGAGAAGGGGGTAGCAGTGGTAGATTGGGAAAAGTGCAACGGGTGCGGCCTCTGCGTGGCAGAATGCCCTCAGAAGCTGATACAGCTCGTTCCCGCCAATACCAAAGTGGCCTTACTATGCACCTATGCATCGATAAAGAACATCCCAGGCAGAGAGAAATGCGATGTCGGCTGTACACACTGCAAGAAATGCGTTCGCGCCTGCGAACATGACGCCATCACCTGGAATTCAAAGAGACTCACCCCCATATTCGACCACAACAAATGTACGCTGTGCCTCAAGTGCGTGGAAGCATGCCCCCAGAATACCCTCATCGCCTGTGTCAAGGAAAAGGTACTGGTTACAGACTAGCTTATTCCTGCCTGCTCAATGACAGAATTACAGTCTCTGGAAAAATAGAGACCCGTTGCTATTGACTCACCCCGTCAGCAGACAGGAATCCATCACCCGCAAGGTGGTTTTTTGAATCTGAACTCATGGATCAGGGAGGCAAACAAACAAGTCCTGACAATAGCCGCACGGCACCAGGCTATGTCAATGTCGCCTGTTCCTGTTTGGCCGCCAGCGCATGCGTCACGCGGTCTATCACAATTGCCAGCAACACGATACAGAGCCCGGCTGCAAACCCTCGTCCCACTTCAATGCGATTGATGGCCAGCAACACCTCCAACCCCAATCCTCTCGCTCCAATCATCGATGCAATAACCACCATCGCCAGCGCCATCATTGTCGTCTGGTTAACCCCCACCATTATCGATGGCATAGCCAGGGGCAACTGAACCTCAAACAGCGTCTGCCTGGCGCTGGAGCCAAATGCCTCAGCCGCTTCGACCACGTTGGGGGACACCTGTCTTATACCAACATCGGTCAACCGTATGACCGGTGGCACAGCATAGATAATAGTGGCAAACACCGCCGGAACCTTGCCCAGCCCAAACAACATCAAGGCCGGAATCAAATAGACGAAACTGGGCATGGTCTGCATAGCATCCAGTATAGGCTTGAGAATGGATTCAGCAGCGTTACTTCGCGCCATGAGGATTCCAGTGGGGATACCAATAGCGAGAGATATAATCACAGCGGCAATAATGATGGCCAGCGTCATCATGGACAGGTCCCAGTAGCCCAGGCTCCCAATCAAGACGAAAAACGCTGCCATAAGCAACCCCAGCCACCACTTACGCATGACGCGCCAGGCGACAACTCCTACCAGCAACACAACCACGACCCATGGCAACCAGAGGAGAAAACGCTCAATGTGAAGCAATCCAAAGAGAATACCTGACCCAATGGCATCAAAAAACACCCCCCAGTTGACCAGAATCCAGCTCATAATGGCATCCACCCATTGAGCCAGCGGCAAGCTAACAGACGCAGGAAACTCAAGCATCGATCCTGGTCTCCTCTTCTATATCTTTGATATCCTTCGTCCTTACTTCCATCTTCTCATCCTTCTGCACTTCCCCTTCTTCTTTTTCTTCATCCTCCCCCATTTCCTTCTCTTCCTCCACCTTCTCCTGAATCATGCTGCCCAGAATGGTGCCCGTATGCACATATCCCATGAACTTGCCCTTCTCATCAACGACAGCTATGGGATACCTGGTAGACACAGCCAAAGGGAAAAGATCCTCCAGCACCATATCGGCAGTAGAGACGGGCAAATCGGGCTCCAGGGCTTCATGGAGGAAATTGCCCTTATTTCTGATCAGCCTCACCAGACCTTCAATGGTCACCATCCCCTGCAACCCCCCGGTCCTGGTCACCACGAAGGCATCATCCAACCTGTTGCTCCTCATCAACGCAAGGGCAGTTTTGGGCCCCTGCCACTCGTAGAGAAGTACCCTGGGCTGCTCCATAATGCTCTTGGCCGTTACTACCTTAGCAGGGGAAGCATCCTGAACGAATTCGCGCACATAATCATCGCTGGGAGCAGTTATCACCTCTTCGGGAGTGCCAATCTGAATAATTTCTCCATCCCTCATAATCGCAATGCGGCTCCCCAGTTTCAGCGCCTCATCGAGATCATGAGTCACAAATAGTATCGTCTTCTGAACCTCTGCCTGAATAGCTATAAGCTCATCCTGCATCTGCCTTCTGATCAATGGATCCAGACCACTGAAAGGCTCATCCATGAGCAACACCTCGGGGTCATTGGCCAGGGCTCTGGCTATCCCTACCCGCTGCTGCATGCCACCGCTCAAAGCTGAAGGAAAATAACTCTCCCACTCCTTGAGCCCTACTTTCTCAATCACCTCCCGCGCTCGAGCATAGCGCTCCTCTTTACCCACCCCCTTGACCTTCAAACCGTAAGCCACATTATCAAGCACAGTACGATGGGGAAATAAACCGAAGTACTGAAAAATCATACCTGTGGTATTGCGCCGCAGCTCCATTAATTGCTTGTTATCATAACCACATATGTCTTCCCCGCTGATGATAATCTCACCTTCCGTGGGTTCAATAAGACGTAAAATACAGCGGATCAGCGTGGATTTGCCGCTGCCAGATAATCCCATAATGACGAAGAGCTCCCCCTGGTTAACCTCAAAACTGACATCCCGTAACGCCAGCACGGAACCGGTTTCTCCCAGGATGGTTTCCTTGCTGCTATTGCACGCATCCGAACTGAGGATCTTCTCAGAGTCATGCCCGAAAATCTTCCACAGCCCCCTGACATCGATACAGGTTTCCCCGCTCTGCGAGAGGCCGTTATTATTGTTACCGTTATTACCGTTCAAAAGCAGTACCTCCCATTCCCATATCCCTTTACGGCAACAACGACATCAGGAATAATCACCACCATACCCGCCTCACGCGACAAAAAAAATCCCTCCGCCCAAAACAACTCCCATCACCCACACTACACCACACGTAACCGGGGGCCTGGAGGAACTTAAACGAGGGAATAAAGATTTTCGACTGGGGTTAACTAAACTCGAATCTGTATGGTCAATCATAACAGACTTGGGGAAAAGGCCACGAGAAACAGGAGAGTGCCTCATCTCCAAAAGATACAGGCATGCTTCTCAAAGCATACCTCTAAATTATATCTCGAATAAATCTCCTTCTAATGTTATTTCCCTGCGCCGGGGGTTGGATTCGATCAACAGGTTCTATATCAGCAAACTTGCTTATTTTAGTCGTCTCACCCCCTCTTGTCAAGAAATCCAAGCTGTACAGACACGCAACTCAACGTTCCGGCTGGCAAAACTGAATTTGATTCGGGAAACGGTGCTGGATACAATTCTGTTGTCATGGCCGGCACCATCCACATTTTCCCGATAATTATCCTGGCCATGGAGCTTTGCCACCCCGGGTGTGATAGCATTGAATAAACATGAGCAATTTATGCCGCCATGGCATGGTTTTTCTGGGAGTTCTGGCCGCTCTGACGGGGATTCTCATATCCTCTCCGGCAAGCATCTTGCAGGCAGAAGATAGCCATTGCCTCGTGCAGGAGATAGCTGCACCTTATGCCTTTGATTTCGTTTCCTGGGAACTGCACGCGCTGTCCTCTCTGCCAGAAGAGATATTCCACAAAGATAGAGATGATAGCCGGGAAGCAATATTGCGCCATCAAATAGTAACGGTGCTGTCAGACAAAGGCATCTCTACCTTTCCTCCCGTCGCCTTTAAGTTCGAAGAGCCTCCTCACCTGCTGGTAGTATCACCACGAGAAAAGATAGCCTACTGGGACAGAGCGTTATTGCGCCAGGAGCTGAGCGTGGAGGAGATGGAGGAAATCGAATCGCAGGTGAATGCACTGGGTCTATCATCCCTCGTAGTTGAGCTTGGCGGTTTTGGGGCCACTTACCCGGCGATAGTCAGCGACGATATCTTCAGCATGTCTTATACCATCAACGTGGCAGTGGAGGAATGGCTGCATCAGTATCTTGCCTTCAAACCGCTGGGGTTTCTTTATTTGCTCGACTCTATTGGAGTCAAGCAAAGTCCGGAGGTGATAGATTTGAACGAGACCCTGGCCGGAATGGTCAGTAGAGAAATTGGCTCTGAGGTTTATGCCAGATACTACCAGGAGCAGAAGGCAGGGGAAGCGGAGAGACACGCTCCCGATTTTGATTTCAACGCCGAGATGAGCAAGACGCGCAAAATGGTAGACCAATACCTCTCTCTGGGCAAAATTGAGGAGGCGGAGCGCTACATGGAGGAAAGGAGAGCAGAATTCGCAGTGCAGGGATATTATATCAGGAAGCTCAACCAGGCCTATTTCGCCTTCCACGGCATCTATGGCCAGGACCCAGCATCGGTCAGCCCAATCTATGATGACCTCGAACAGTTAAGAAAAATGAGCCCTTCCCTCAAGGATTTCCTCAACGAGGTAGCTTCGATGAGTAGCTATTATGACCTGCTGGAAACTCTGGGAGAGTAGCAATGGAGAGACCTTTTCACTGCACAGAGCGATGACATGAATCCCACCCTCTTTCTGCCAATCACAACGCTATGCAACAAAATCAAGGAGGCACATAATCCACAAGATGGCTACTGACTGAATGGTCGGGGTGAGAGGACTTGAACCTCCGACCTCATGGTCCCAAACCATGCGCGCTACCACTGCGCCACACCCCGCTGGCTAAAGTATAGTTTAGCTGATTTGGTGAGGTCAAAAAAGGATCATTTGCAGTTGGGGCAGACATCGAAGAAATCTGAGGGCAGGTTACAGGTCTTTCGGATATATTCCAGCTGAGCCTCAGGAGCCCAGTAATTACCGCAGACCTGGCACTTCTTCAACTTAAAGACTCTGTCCCATACCGTCCTCGTATCTCCTGTCTCTTCCAGCTTAATGAAACTGGTGGGACAAATATAGGCACAGCTGCCACACCCAATGCACTTATCCGTAGAAGCTTCGACAAATGTCTCCTTCACATCACGATCCAGCCCCCTGTCAACAAGCCTGAGTGCCCCCACCCCAACGAGCTCCTGGCACGTTCTCACGCATAGCCCGCAGAGAATGCACCCCTCCGTCTCCAGTTCAACCCTTGGCTCCTCAATGCCCATATCTCTGGCCAGACTTCGTATCGCCTCAGAACCGGGACACTTCGCCAGCAGCAATTCCACCGCCAGCATTCGCGCTTCCAGAGCCCTTTCAGAGACAGTTCTGACCTCCATGCCCTGCTCAACAGGGCAGTTGCACGCTGTAGTCAGACTGGACACGCCATCGACCACAACTTCAACGGTACACACCCTGCAAGCCCCGAAGGGAGTGAGGTTTTCGTGGTAACACAGAGTAGGTATGGCGATGTTGAGCTTATCGGCTGCTTCCAGTATGGTAGCGCCTTCTTCTACCTCAACCTTTTGTCCATCTATAATTAACTCTACCATTTATCGTCCCTTACAATTTACGTCTGCTTACTCATCCGACTGCCATAACATCACGCGATAACATCTGAGGCAGCGCTTCGCCTCTTCCTGAGCCGCCTCACGAGTGAGACCCACTTCCACCTCAGGAAAACCAGGAATTCTACCAGCCACCGGCAGACAGCCTACAGGCTGCGGTGCTCTGCTTATCGTGGATTCTTTTTCCCTTTGAGCAGAAAGAGCTGCACTCTGCCCGGCACGGGAGGCACCCGCACTGCTAACTGCCTCTCCTTTCCTTAAATACCGGTCGATGCTCCGAGCTGCTCTGTTACCAGCCGCCACAGCTTCGATCAAAATGGCGGGGCCAGTCACACAATCTCCAGCGGAAAATATTCCTTTTTCACTCGACTGGCAGGTTTCGGGGTCGGCATCCACCGTTCCATATCTGGAGATCTTCACTTTGTCTTCACCAGCCAGGCAGGACAAATCAGCTTCCTGTCCAATAGCTGCAATAACCATATCGGCATTCACAACGAACTCCGAGCCCTCAACAGGGACGGGGCTCCTCCTGCCACTGGCATCAGGTTCACCCAGCTCCATCTTAACGCACTCAAGCCCCACCAGCCCGGTGCCCTCTGTCAATATCCCGGTGGGCGCAACCAGATAGCTTATCTTCACGCCTTCTTCTATCGCGCCCTCTATTTCTCCTTCTCTCGCCGGCATCTCCACCCGCGAGCGACGGTACAATATATTCACGTCCTTAAACCCAAGCCTCAAGCAACTCCGGGCACAATCCACCGCCACATCGCCTCCACCCACTACCACCACCCGCCCCACGGGGACTACCCTTTTGCCCAGATTAACATCGCGCAGGAACTTCACCCCATCGACAAACCCCTCATACCCTCGATCCTCACCCTCAACACCCATCGCCCTGCCTTTATGAGCGCCAACCGCGACAAATATCGCCTTATAGCCATTCTTCCACAGGTCTGCAATCGTTATATCTCTACCAACCCTGGTATTGAATCTAATCTCAACCCCCGCTCCCCTGATGATATCAACCTCCCTGTCCAAAACAGCCTTGGGCAAGCGATATGCAGGAATACCCACTGCCGCCATACCACCCGCCACGGACAACTCCTCAAAAATGGTAACCCGATATCCCGCCAATGCCAGGTTGTAACCAGCAGCCAGGCCAGCAGGCCCTGCACCTACAACAGACACCTTCTCTCCTCCTTCACCGAAGATGGAAACCGGGGGAATCTGCCCCACCTCCATCTCCCAATCAGCCGCGTGCCGCTTCAGTGCTCTTATGGCCAGCGGACCATCGATATCGTTCCTCTTGCAGACTTCCTCACAGGGAGCCGTACAGACGCGCCCCAGCGTTCCCGGCAAGCAGACACCCTGGCGTATCAATTCCAGAGACGCATCCTGTCTTTGATTCCTTATCAGTTCTATATAGCCAGGAATATCCAAATGTGCCGGACAGGCTTCCATGCAAGGAGCAGTGACTTTCACATGGTAAGCCGGGGCTGAGATAGCTTTTTTGTTCTTTATCAGGTCAAGATATGCTTCCCGATAGTATTCGATACTGTCGAGCACCGGCACGGGCGCAGTTTGCCCCAAAACGCACTTGGCGTTATCCTTCATGCCCTTGCCCACCCACTGCAGTAACTCGATATCTCCTTCTCTGCCTTCCCCTTTCAACAACCGTCCCAGAGTCTCCACGATAACGCTGATGCCAATGCGTCCAACAGCACACTCACCACAGGCGAGCTTCTGAACCTCCCTGGCATAGGCATAAGCCATATCCACGACGTTGGCCTTCTCGTCCACCACCAGGAATCCATCCCAGCCCATGAAGGCCTTCACCCTGGCGGGGTCGCATTCCAGGGGCAAATTCAATTCTTCAACCGGAGCACAGACCTCGGCCTCCAGACCCCTGTTATCAACGACTTTACCGGCCCAACTGCTGAAAACGACCTTTTTAAAATCCATCGTAAAACAAAACCTTCTCTACGAGCTCAGCGTATTTGGCCTCAACTTTCTCCTGTATCTCTTTTATCATCTCCGGAGTAAGATGCTTGAACCTTCCTTGAAGTTTGAGATAGTCCTCAACGGAGCGCAACTGAGGAGGATCAATATTCAAAGTGTACTTCCCGTTTTCCACTTCATAAAGGGGAAAAACCCCCGTCTCAACCGCCAGACGTCCAATCCTGACGCTTAAATCAGAAGGCGTTCTCCAACCCGTAGGGCAGACAGACAAAATGTGGAGGTAAGCGGGCCCTTCAATGTCCCTGGCCTTCTTCACTTTATTCATGAGGTCAAAGGGGTAACTGGGAGAGGCAGTGGCAACGTAGGGAATATTATGGGCTACAGCGATAGCCGGCATATCTTTCTTCCATGTGTTCTGCCCCATGCTTATCTTGCCCACCGGTTGTGTGGTGGTGGCAGCGCCAAAGGGAGTGGCACTGGAGCGCTGGATCCCGGTGTTCATATAGGCTTCATTATCGAAACAAATATAGGTAAAGTCGTGACCCCTTTCCAGAGCGCCCGATAAAGCCTGAACGCCAATATCAGCAGTGGCACCATCCCCTGCCATGGCTACCACCTTTGTCCTGGAGGAAGCTTTCCCCTTGCGAGTCAAAGCTTCTCTGCCGGCTACTACTCCTGAGGCCACCGCTGCCGTGTTTTCAAATAAGGTGTGAATCCAGGGAACTTCCCAGGACGTGTAGGGAAGCTGCGTTGAAATAATCTCCATGCACCCCGTGGCCATAACCACAATGACGTTTTTCCCCAGGGCCTTCATTACCATTCTCACCGCCAGAGCCTCACCACACCCCGAGCACGCGCGATGTCCCGGAGCGAAATTCTCCTTCTTCTCCAGTAAGCGGGGAACATATAGCGCTAAAGTTTCCATTATTCTCTCACCCCGATTATCTCAACCTCACCCAGTCTTCCCGCATCAGCCTTTTTGCGGGCATTCCGTATCATATCCTCAAAACCCTCAGTCGTGATATCCCTACCTCCCAATCCACCAATAAAGCCGGCGACCTGCGGTTTCTTGCTCAGCGGATACAATGCCGCCTGTACCTCAGAGCAAACAGGACCCGGCCCACCAAAGGAAACAGCGCGGTCAAGTACAACAAGCAAATCTGCCTGAGACGCCACCTGACGAAATTCTTCAAAGGGGAACGGGCGCCACAGGCGCAACCGGATCAGACCTACTTTTTCTCCCGATTCTCTCAACCTGTCGATGGCCTCCATGGCTACTTCGCTGAAGCTCCCCATGGTGAGAAGCAGAACGCTGGCACCATCAGCCCTGTAGGTCTCCACAGGCGAATAACGTCGTCCAAAAACGCCTTCAAACTCCTGCCACGCCTGCAAAATTACCTTCTTCGAGTTCCTCAAGGCCACATCCTGAGACTTCTTGGCTTCAATATAAAGTTCCGGCGTGGCAAAGTCCCCCATGGTCAAGGGCTTGCGCGGATCGAGAACATAAGGACGAGGCAACTCAGGAAGGAATTTGTCCACTTCTCCCTGTTCGGGAATCAGAACAGATTCGATAACATGAGAAAGATGAAAGCCGTCAATATTAATCGCCGTGGGCAGAAGTACTTCCACGTCCTCAGCGATGCGGAAGGCACACAGGGTCAAATCAAAGGCCTGCTGTCCATTCTCAGCAAACATCTGGACCCAACCAGAATCCCTGGCAGCCATGATATCGGAATGGTCCCCCCAGATACTCAGCGGAGATGACAAGGCCCGGTTACATATCGCCATGACCACGGGTAGCCTCATCGCTGAAGCTACCGGCAATACTTCGTGCATTAATTCAAGCCCCTGTCCTGCAGTGGCAGTGAAAGTCCTCACCCCCATTGCCGCAGCGCCGAGACAACCACTCATCGCCGAATGCTCGGATTCTACAGGGATGTAACTAGCATTCAAATCACCATCGGCAACCATCTGGGCAATGCGTTCAATGATGTGCGTTTGCGGAGTAATGGGATACGCAGAAACGACATCGACTCCTGCCAGCCTGACTGCTTCAGCTATAGCGAGGGAAGATTCTAATCCTACCCTTTTCATGCTTTTGCCTCTTCAACCATCGTTATTGCCTGTGTCCAGCACTCACGGGCGCAGATACCACATCCCTTACAATAGTAATAGTTAGCTTCGAAATAACCCTGCTCATTCTGCTCAACACAACCTTCAGGGCAAAAGAGCATACAAACGCCACACTTGATGCACCTGTCATGGTCCCATATAGGACGGTCCGACCTCCAATCTCCCGTGCGATAACTTCTGGCATTTCCTGCATCAGTCACCACGCCACCGGGAAGCAGCTCCTGCCAGGAAGGCCACGTCACTTCTCCAAATGTTTTCTCAGGTCGCTGAGAAACGGCCCCCTGCGCAGCGATAGAGACTTCGTCGTATGCCCGGCGACAGGCAGCGATGTTTTTCTCTGCCAGTTTGCCAAAGCGCTCTCCCAACGGCTCAGCCAGCGATTCCAGCTTAACTACTCCGGTTACTTTGACCATAGCTCCCAGCATAGCGGTATTGACAATGGGAATCTTCAATACTTCCATGGCAATAGCGGTGGCGTCAACCACGGCGAGCGTCCATGGCCCCTCAAATTCTGACTTTATGTCAAGTAGTGATTTAGAGCTGTTTATAATAAGTACCCCGCCTTCCTTGAGCCCGCGCGTAACATCGATGATACCCAGAAGGCCAGGGTCCAGAACCACCACAATATCCGGCTGAGTTACGGCAGACCTCATGCGGATATGTTCGCTGTCGCTGATACGATTGAAAGCAAGAACCGGCGCGCCTCTCCTCTCCGGACCAAAACTGGGAAAGGCCTGCGCGAACTTACCTTCCTCTATTGCCGACAACCCCATGACCTCAGCCGAGGTTACCGCCCCCTGCCCACCCCTGCCATGCCAGCGAATTTCCGTAAGCTTGCTCATTCTCTATTAACTACTCCTACCCCTGAAGGGACTCGAACCCTTGCATCTGGCTTCGGAGGCCAGCGCTCTATCCTCTGAGCTACAGGGGCCCAACCTGGAAATGAAGGATATCATAAAAACACTGATTACTCAAAAAACTGGTGGAGACAGGATTGGCTGCAGGCAAAGCTCAGGAGTTACAGAGCATGTCCCGTGTTCCTTTGACAAAACGCACGATTGCTGGTAGTCTAACGGCAAAAGGAGGCAGCACAATGAGACCACCAGGTCCATGGGAAATAGGCCTTATTCTGGTTATCGTCCTGGTTATCTTTGGTGCCGGCAAGCTCCCACAGGTATTTCGCTCCGCGGGGCAGGGCCTGAGAGAGTTCCGCAAGGCAAGAGAGGGTGAACTCGACGAAGAAAAGGAAACCAGCAAAACCTCAAGCAAACCTGCCAGGAAAAAATAAGGTCTTCCACTAAAAAGAACGGCCATGGGCTTCTGGGAAGTACTGCTTATTCTTCTTATCGCCTTCATAGTTGTCGGACCTCAAAAATTGCCATCGGTAGCCAGGGAGATGGGTAAAGGCGTTCGTTGGTTCCAAAAATCATACAAGGACTTCAAGGTTACAGCTATGAAAGAGCTTGAAGTTAACGACGATGATAACAAGGGTACCTCCCAGTGCAACGAGAAGAAAAACTGACGGTCAGTGCACACCTGCTGGAGCTCCGTAGCAGGCTAATCAAATCAGTAATAGCTGTAGGGGCAGGAATTGCCATCACTTTCCCGTTGACTCCTTATATCTTTCGTATCCTCGAATCAAGAGCTGGTGACATAGACCTTATCTTCATCCACGTCACTGAGATGATTGGCACTTATATGAAAGTGTCGCTTTATTGTGGGATAGCCCTGGCTCTACCATACCTTATTTATCACCTGGTGATGTTCATTTCTCCTGCGCTCAGGAAGAGCGAAAAGAAATATGTTTACCTCTGCCTGCCCATAGTAGCCATCCTCTTCGCGGCGGGTGTTTGTTTCGCCTATTTTATATTTCTCCCCCCTGCGATTAAGTTCCTCCTCACCTTCGGGGGGGACATCGCCATGCCCATGATAACCATAGGCAACTACGTTTCGCTCGTGACAAGGCTGCTACTGGCCGTGGGGCTGATCTTCGAAATCCCCCTGGTCATCACGCTACTGGCCAAGCTGGGCATAGTCAGCCCACAGAAACTTGCCCGGTGGAGAAAGTGGGCACTCCTGATTGCCTTTATTGCCGCCGCCATTATCACTCCAACCATCGACCCCCTCAACCAGACGCTGCTAGCCCTGCCCATAATTGCCCTGTATGAAATGAGTATATGGCTCTCCAAGCTGGTCTATCCCAGGAAGGCCGCAACAGTTTCCTCCGAGGCCACAGATGACCAGGGCCCGGAAGTTAAGCCCTCCTGAACCCATTAACAGGCTCCTGACAACTTATCTGCCAGGGCTCCCCTCTTTCTTTGCAACGCACTCACACTAAGATTATAATATGTCGCAATGTCCACTTCTCAAATCACCAGTCCTTTTGTCTTGCCGGACAAATTACATGAGTTCCTCAGCCAGCAAAATTGCCGGAGTTATGTCATCGGGGGATTCGTCCGCGACTGGATTATGGGGCAGCAAAGCAGTGACATCGACATCGCCATAGAAGGGAATGCCCTGAGCATAGCCGAAAAGGCGGCCAAAAAACTTGATGGCAAATTCGTCTTGCTCGACGAGAACAACAAGATAGGCCGGGTCGTGGTTGACAGCGGAACTGCCCGGGATACAGGTGCGGAGGAAAATGTACCGGGCATCGATAAGAAAAAACAGTGGCATTTCGATTTTTCTTCCTTCTCCGGCAGTATTGAATCCGACCTTGCCCGCCGTGATTTCACCGTGAATGCCATGGCAGTAGATCTGAATCAATTAAAAGAAAACTGCCAGC
>JAGGYM010000041.1 GCA_021162545.1 Dehalococcoidia bacterium
ACTATGAGCTCGTCGAGGGACTTGCCTTTGATTTCTTCAGTTCTGTATCCGTAAATGCTCTCGAAACCTTTATTGGCATCTATGATGTTGTTCTTCATATCAAGAATTACTATGCCTTCCAGAGAACGATCGAATATGGATTTGAAGCGTGCCTTCTGAATTTCTATTTCTTCCTCCGCTTTCTTGCGCTCGGTGGTGTTTCGAGAAATCGTTAGCACAGCTACGACATTGCCAGCAGCATCTCTTACCGGTTTTTTTTGGTCTGAGAACCATAGCATTTCTTTCTGCCAGGGTACCTGATTTTCGACAGTCATGCTCTGACTGCTTGAGACTACTTGATGCATTTGCTTCATCATCAGGGTGGCTGCTGCCGGCTCGAAAAAGTCAAAGGGCGTTTTGCCTAACAAATCGCTAGCCTTAACGCCATACTGGGGTGCAGCATTATAATATAAATACTTTCCTTCCAGGTCTTGCATGACAATAATATCTTCGGCACTTTCAATAAGCAGTCTTAAGCGTTCCTCGCTTTCTTCCTTCCCCTCCTCTGCCTTTTTGCGCGCAGCGACCTGCCTGATAAAAGCCAGGAGACGGTCCAGGTCAAGCGGCTTGGTTTCATAGGCTATTACCTTCTCTTCCCTTACAGCTTCAATGGCACTCTCCAGCGAAGCATAGCCGGTGATGATTATATACAGCATTCCACTGGATATTTCGGTGAGCTTATTGATTAAATCCAGACCTGATATATCAGGCAGTTTGATGTCCACAATTGCCAGGTCGAACGCCCTCTCCCGGCACAGGGCAAGCGCGGCCCCTCCATCGTGAGCAACTCCAACATGATAACCTTCGGCTTCCAGGATATCCTGCAGGTTTGAAGCCAGGCTAACCTCATCATCTACAACCAGTATCTCAAACGCTCTCTCCATAAAAGCACCTCATCAGACTCTTCCAGCAGGGCTACTTCCCGACGCAGGGACTTTACTTCTTCGAGGAGCTGTTTCTCCATCCTGTTTTCCATGTCTTTTTTCTGCTTCAGCAAGAAGAGGCTTCCTTTTCCTCTTCAACCATGCAGCGCAGGTCACTCATTCCTGGAACTGTTGAGAAGGGCAAGAACATCCTCCCGTCTGAACCTTAAATTGCTGCGGGGGCCAACTCTATACGATGTCAGCATCTTCTTCTTCTCCCACCGCCTGACCGTGTTGGGATGGACATTGAAAATAGAGGCCACTTCCTTTACGGTCAGCATCCTCTCGGGCAGATGACTTTTCTGCGCTCCTGTTTCCATCTTCCACCTCCATTTTGCACCAACTACTACTATCATTATACAGGATATACCACCGAATGGAAGTGGATTCAATGGTTTTCGGGCAGGGATAGTATAGTAAATTAGTCCTGTATCAGGTTATTGCTAGCGTCCATCCTGGCTGCTCTGCAATGAAGGCATTACGAACTCCAGCTACGGGAGAATGTTCTGCGTGGCCCCAACTCCCAGCGAGATAAATTCTTCCAGCTCCAGCCCCAGTTCACAGCATGTGGCCATCTGCTGCCGGTTGATTTGAGGATTGAAGGTTTCCTCCCTGAAATGCCGCAGAACTTCTCTGTCCGTCAGACTCTCCAATTCGCCTGAATGCATCAGGACAGCAGCCATGATGAGTTCGCATAGCGGGTCGGTACAGTAAAGTGCCTTGTCCAGTTTTGTTTCCAGGGTTATGCTGTGGGCCTCGTTTTGACACAAGATAGCGTGCACTACAGCCGCTGAAGCGCCAAGGTCTCCGGCTATATCGGCACTTAACCTGCCGTGGCTGGCGGGGTCATCCTGAACCAACTCTGCATCTATGTCATAGAGAAGCCCCGTAAGTCCCCACTCATCCTCATCCTCCCCCAGCTTTCTGGCCAGAGTGCGCATGAGCGCCTCGGCAACCAGTATCTGCTTTACAAGCGTCTCACTCTCTACGTTGGCCTTAACGGCATTGAATGCTTCTTCCCTGGTCATCTCTCTCACCTTCTCTTGACCACTACCTCTCCCTTATATGATAACCTATTCTCCTCAAATTTTATACACTTCCTGCAGGATTGCCTCCGTGCATTCGTCTCAGGAGAAGGCTCAGCACGAGGCCGGTGACGCTTAGCACGGCACATATCAAGAAGGCTATGCGATAGCTGCCGGTTGTGTCGAATATCATGCCCGCCAGCAAGGGTCCGATGGCTTCCCCAATTTGCCCTCCGCATATGGTGGCACCAAAAAGCGCGCCAAGCGAAGCCAGCCCAAACAATTCAGCTATCGTTGGCACCAGCAGCGCTATCAACCCTCCGAAGCTGAAGCCAAAAACGATGACAAAGAAGTAAAGCATCCACGTTTCATGGGCCACCTGCAGCCAGAACGTGGCGACCGTCATGAGAACGAAGCAGATGACGAGGGCAGATTTATTGCCCAGCCTGTCCCCGGCCATGCCCAGCACGATTCTGCCGACGGCGCTGGCTCCAACCATGGTTGCCAGGATATTGGCTGCGCTGGTTGTTGAAATTCCCATGCCAGTGGCATAGATAGCAATGTGCACCGCCATGATGCCGAGACAGAACAGCCCGCAGAAGAACATGGTGAAGAGAGTCCAGAATTGCCTCGTTTGCACTGTCTCCTTGAGAGAAAGTGCCCGGGGTTGCGACAGGTCTGGATTTTTCTTCCCATCCACCTCCTTTGCCCCATATGGAGAAAGGCCCATCCGGGCAGGGTCTTGCCTGACAAATTGGGCCGCCGTTACAATCAACACCAGCGCGACCGCGCCGACCATGGTATAGGAGCTGCGCCAGCCGTAGCTGGATATGAGCCACCTGGCCACCTGTGGCATAATAAATCCTCCGGTGCCTACGCCGGCCAGAACTATACCCGTCATCAAGCCCCTCCTCCTGACGAACCACCTCGATATCGTGGATAGCAGGGGAGCCGACGCACCGCTCAATCCCAGGCCAACCATGACACCGTAGAAGAGATATAGCTCCCAGATGGCACTGATGTGGGACATCAATAAGTAACCCAGCCCCAGAGAGAGACCACACCCCGTCACGACGAACCTGGGGCCGAACCGGTCATTCAGCCTGCCGATGATGATGGAAAAGACGCCGAACATAATCATGCAGAGTGAGAAAGCTCCTGATGTCGCTGCCCTGGTCCAGCCGAACTCGGCTAGCACGGGTTCGAAGAAGATGCCAAAGGTGTAATTGGTTCCCCAGGTTGCTATCTGGATAAAGAAGGCAAGTGCGACTATGATATAGCCATAAAATACTTTCGGCTTCTTCTCTTCTATCACGATGTAAATTCCACCACCAGCATGAGGCCCCGGCGCTACTTCTATTGTCCTGTTATGGCAGGCACTGCCACCAAAAAGCGATAGCGCATCAAGCTCCCTTTCCAGTGGAACTGCGCGCTTCTCTTTCCAGTACCCTTTTTAAGTAACTTCCGGTAGTCGAGGACTTTTCCCTGGCAATATCCTCGGGGGTTCCCGTTGTTATAAGATAGCCACCCTCATCACCAGCCCCGGGGCCGAGGTCAATGATGTAGTCGGCGTTCTTGACCACGTCCAGGTGATGCTCGATGACGATTACCGTGTTGCCGCCTTCAACCAGGCGATGCAACACCTGCAGGAGAGAGGCAATGTCAGGAAAGGAAAGCCCCGTGGTTGGCTCATCCAGGATGTAGAGCGTATTGCCCGTGAAGCGTCGGGACAGCTCGGAGGCCAGCTTTACCCGCTGTGCCTCGCCTCCAGAGAGCGTGGGCGCTGGCTGCCCCAGACAGATATACCCCAGGCCGACGTCACGGAGGGTTTCCAGCTTCCTTTTTGCCTGCGGGAAGTGCTCGAAGAAGGCCAGCGCTTCGTCCACGGTCATATCCAAAACTTCGGCGATGTTTTTCCCCTTGAAGCGAATCTCCAGAGCTTCGCGGTTGTACCTTTTTCCGTGACATAACTCACAGGGAACGGTGACATCGGGCAAAAATTGCATCTCTATCTGGACGTACCCGGCGCCCTGGCAGGCCTCACAGCGCCCTCCCTTGACGTTGAAGGAAAATCGCCCTGGCTGGTAGCCGCGCACCCTTGATTCGGGAACTTCGGCGAAGAGCTGCCTCACGGGGGTAAATAGCCCCGTGTAGGTGGCTGGATTACTCCTCGGCGTCCTTCCGATGGGCGACTGGTCGATGTTGATGACCTTATCGATGTGCTCTGTGCCCCTGATGCTATCGCACTTTCCCGGTCTGTCCGCTGCCCGGTAGAAGCTGCGCGCCAGGCGCTTGTAGAGTATTTCGTTGATGAGGGAGCTCTTGCCCGAGCCGGAAACACCGGTAATGCAGACCAGTCGTCCCAGGGGGATAGCGACATCGATGTCCTTGAGATTGTTCTCCCTGGCACCCTTGATCAGCAGTTCCTTTCCAGAGCCGGGGCGGCGCCGCGGCGGCAGGGGAATCATCTTTCTTCCACTGAGGTACTGCCCCGTTATCGAAGCAGGGCAGTTCAGGATATCCGGCAGCGGCCCCGTGGCCACGATGCCTCCGCCGCTTTTCCCAGCGCCTGGCCCCATGTCCACAATGTAGTCGGCGGCTCTCATCATGACCTCGTCATGCTCCACGACGATCACGGTGTTGCCCAGGTCCCTCAGCCGTTGCAGCGTGGCTATCAGGCGAGAGCCATCGGCAGGATGCAATCCCACGGTGGGTTCATCACAGATGTAGAGCACGCCGCTGAGACCGCTGCCGATCTGGGTGGCCAGGTGTATTCTCTGAGCTTCACCACCCGAGAGGGTGGATGAAGGACGGTCCAGTGTAAGGTAACCCAGGCCAATGCCCTGCAAAAATCCCAGGCGGGAGCGGATTTCCTTGATGACCTGGCGGGCTATAGCAAGCTCCCGGGGAGCGATATGGTCGCTCAGTTCCTCTACCCATTCCAGGGCCCCGGTGACCGCCAATTCAGTAATATCCATGATGTTTTTGCCCCCGATGGTCACCGCCAGGGATTCAGGCTTGAGTCTCCTGCCCTGGCAGGTTGGACAGGGACGGGAGGACATGTATCTGCCAATATAGGCGCGGGTGGCATCGGAGTCGGTCTCGCGGTAGCGGCGCTCCAGCATGGGAATGACGCCTTCGAACCTGGTGTAGTAGTGGCGCAGTCCACCGTGGCTGCCCACATAAGTCACGGGAATCATCTCCTCTTCATTGCCATGGAGAATCAGGTCAAGGAGAGACTCATCCATCTCTCTAACCGGCGTGGAGAGGGAGAAACCATAGCGCTGGCCCAGTGACTCTATCATGCTGCTGTACCAGGTGCTCGTGGAGCCATTCCTGGCCCAGGGATGTATAGCGCCTTCCCCCAGGCTGAGACTCCTGTCGGGCACGACGAGATTGGGATCTATCTCCATCTTGCATCCCAGCCCGGTGCAGGCAGGGCAGGCCCCGTGGGGGTTGTTGAAGCTAAAGGTTCTGGGCTCAATTTCACCCAGGCTGATGCCACAGTAGGCACAGGCGAAGTGCTCTGAGAAAAGCATCTCTTCGCCATCCATGATGGAAATAAGCACTATACCCGACCCCAGCTTGAGAGCCGTCTCGATAGAATCAGCCAGGCGCGCGGAATCCTCCCCTTTCTCTATCTGCAACCGGTCGACCACCACTTCTATCACGTGCTTTTTGTTCTTGTCGAGCTGAAATTCATCGGAGAGGTCGTGAATTTCTCCATCAACGCGCGCCCTGATGAAGCCCGCCCGGCGCAGATCCTGGAATATGCCCTGGTGCTCGCCCTTGCGGCCCGTCACCAACGGCGCCAGCACCATGAAGCGGGTTTCCCCTGGCATTTCCTGGACGGCATCCACTATTTGCTGCACCGTCTGTCGGGAAATGGCGCGCCCGCACTGCGGACAGTGCGGATGTCCGATGCGCGCAAAAAGGAGTCGCAGGTAATCGTATATCTCGGTCATCGTACCCACCGTGGAGCGGGGATTGTGAGAGGGGCTTTTCTGGTCAATGGCGATGGCCGGGCTCAAGCCTTCGATATAGTCCACATCGGGCCTATCCATCTGCCCCAGGAACTGGCGGGCATAGGCAGAAAGAGATTCCACGTAGCGACGCTGGCCCTCGGCGTAGATGGTATCAAAGGCCAGGGAGCTCTTGCCCGAACCGGAAACGCCGGTGACGACCACCAGCTTGTTCCTGGGGAGAGAAACGTCTATGTTCTTGAGGTTGTGCTCCCGGGCACCCTTGACGAATATGACCTCAGGGACAGTTCCGGCGCTTCTGCCCGACTCCACATCGTTGCAGAGAGCTGCTGCATTTTGCCTCACATCCTCTCCCTGTCCCCGGTTAAACATGGCCTCCAGCATGACACAATTGTAACACCAGCGTTTCCTTCTTTGAAAAAAGGAGGGGATGGCTTCCTGCCATCCCCTCCGGGGATTTCCTTCGGGCAAGTTTACACGATCCAGAGAGGACACATCACTAGTGTCACGGTAGCGATGAGCTTGGCCACGATGTGCAGCGAAGGCCCTACGGTGTCCTTGAGTGGGTCACCGACGGTGTCGCCGACCACGCCGGCGGCATGGGCAAAAGAACCTTTGCCGAGGACTTCGCCGTTTTCACCTTTGAGCTGTCCGTCTTCAATGTACTTCTTGGCATTATCCCAAGAACCTCCACTGTTGTTCATGAAGGAAGCCATGAGAATAGAAGCGATGGTTCCCACCATCAGGAAGGCTCCCACTGCCATGGGAGCATCGTAGCCGGGAATGAACCTGAAGATAAGGCCGATAACTACCGGGAGAAGTATAGGCAAAAGGCCGGGGGCGATCATGCCCTTCAACGCTGCCTTGGTAGTAATATCGACGGCCTGTCCGTAATCGGGTTGGGAGGTGCCTGCCATGATGCCGGGGTCCGATTTAATCTGGCGGCGCACCTCATCAATTATCTTGCCTGCTGCCCTGCCTACCGACTGCAACGACCAGGAACTGAAAAGGTAGACCATCATGATAGCCAGGACGCCGCCGATAAAGACCTCGGGGCGAACCAGGTTCACAACGAACATCGACCCCTCCACACCCTGGAAGAGCTGCACCCTGTCGAAGTAGGCCTGGAAAAGAAGGAAACCGGCCAGACCTGCAGAGACCATGGCATATCCCTTGGTCAGGGCCTTGGTGGTGTTACCGGTAGCGTCGAGGTGATCGGTAATTCTTCTTATCTCACCGCCTGCGTGGGTGAATTCGTTGATTCCGTTGGCGTTGTCGGTAATGGGGCCGAAGGTGTCTTCAGCCAGGATGAAGGAACAGGTCATCAACATGCCCATGGTGGCTATGGCAGAGCCATATGCTCCGCTGATCCACCAGGGAATGTCCAGCCCCGCCTGCGTGCCGAACCAGTAGGATACGAGAAGGGCGACGCTGATGATGAGGGTGGTGGGCAAGACGGTCTCGAATCCCTTGGCCATTCCCGTTACTATCGTGGTTGCCGGACCCGTCTTGCAGGCCTCGGCAATGTCCCTCGTCGGGCCATGATTGGCTTCGGTGTAGTACTGCGTGACGTAAACTACGAACACGCTGAAGAACAGACCGATGAGCCCTGCGCCCATGAGCCACGCCCATCCACTGGTCATGGGGCCGAACATCGATTTGCAGACGAAAACCATACATACGGCTGAGATAGCCAGGGCTACATAATAGCCCCGGTTGAGGGCGTTCATGGGGTTCTCCTTCTCTCCTCTGGCGTGGACGGAGAGGATTCCAACAAGGCTGGCAAAGATTCCGAATGCACGAATGACGAGAGGGAAGAGCACCCAGCCGACGGCTACCATCGGGGAGAAACCCAGCTTGATGGATGCAGTGTACAGTGCCACACCTATAATCATGGCACCTATATTCTCAGCCGCCGTGGATTCAAACAGGTCCGCGCCACGGCCGGCGCAGTCTCCGACGTTGTCTCCAACCAGGTCGGCGATCACCGCGGCGTTGCGGGGGTCATCTTCGGGGATACCAGCTTCAACTTTGCCGGCGAGGTCAGCCCCCATGTCAGCCGCCTTGGTATATATACCTCCACCGAGCTGTGCAAAGAGAGCGACCATACTGGCTCCGAAACCGAAACCGACGATGATGTGAGGAGCGATTTCGGGATGGCTGGCTCCGCCGAAGGCGAAGAACATGGCCGTTACTCCGATCAGGCTGAGGGTGATAACGAGAAAACCGGAGACCGCTCCTCCTCTCAGGGCTACTTTGATGGCTGCATTTAATCCCTTGTGGGAAGCAGCGGCGCAGCGCACGTTGGACTTGACCGCAATCAACATCCCCAGGAATCCGGAAGCACAGGAGCAAATCGCCCCCACCAGGAAGGCGACCGACGTCCTCCACCCCAGACCAAAAGCAGTTAGCTGGAACATATCCAGCTCTTTGGGGCTACTCAGCTTACCAATCAGCACGCCAATCAGTATCGCCACCACTACGGCAGTTATGCCGATGGTGGAATACTGGCGTTTGAGGAAAGCCCAGGCGCCCTCTGTGATCAAGGCGTTGACTGCGCGGGCCTCCTTCGATCCCTGGTCGGCGTTCATGATGAACTTCACCAGATACAGGGCGAAGGCAATGCCAACGACGCAACCCACCACGACCACCCAGAAAATACCGGGAACTTGTGACATTACGTACCTCCTTTAATTTATTACAAACTGGCTCGACCTGTTTTATCGACTACAGTAAAAACGGGCATCTGGCCCCTGGAGGGACAAATGCCCGTCTCTTTATTCCTCGGAGAAAACATAACGACGAGTAAATTTAGCACTAAAGTAATGGGGGTGTCAATAGCGCGAATTGAATTTTGTCAAGACTCTTTAGAAATGTCCTTTACAAATTAAGGACAATCTCCCCTTTATTTATTGCCGTGAGAGAGACACCATGCTAAAACGAGGTCTATTATAGACCAGGAACGAGACTTTGAGGCAAACCATGTTCTGCAAGGAAGGAAGAGATGTATATCCGTGACATCATGACTACCAATGTAGTCATCATCCCAAGCAATACCAGCATCGCTGACGCCAAGAGAATCATGACGGCGCACAAATTTGAGCGCCTGCCGATAGTGGACAAGGGCAAGCTCGTAGGCATAGTAACTTCTCATGGGCTGGAACAGATGTCTTCCTTGAAAGCCACGAGCCTTACCGTCTGGGAATTGGGCTAAATCCTGGAACGAACGACAGTGAAAGAAATCATGGAAAGGAACGTCATTACCGTCACTCCAGAGGCAACTTCGGAAGAGGCACTGGCTCAAAGCAACAAAGTGGGATCCCTCGTCGTGCTTGAAGATGATAAGGTGGTTGACATCATCGCCACCAATGACTTTTTTTACAAGATCGTAAATCCCATCCCAAATTTACCACAAACCGGGCAGCGCGGGGGCAAAACTTGGAGGTCCCAGCTTTGAATGAGATAAAAGCCAAAGCTGAGAGGTCAATGTAGTCCCCATAAAAACCCAGAGGTTGGAAATAGCTTTGATTTGAAAAATTGTAGTGTCCATAAACCGATGCAGACACCCCTTTTAGCTACGGTTTTCGACAGTCAGTGGTAAATTTGGAACAGGTATCATCACCATCCATGTCAGAGAACCATCAGGAGAGCCACCCAAGAGGGACGTTTGCATACACATGGATGTCGAAGAGGCAAGCCATGTCACCGTTGCGCTGAAGGACAAAGGATACAGCGTAAATCAGAGGAGACGGATTTACCATCAGGCCTAACGAGGCCACGTCACCAACAGAGCTGCACGTCTCTCCTTGAGATAAGTGGGGAAGCAGCCAATTTTGCCATCGTTACCTGCGGTGACGCTGGCATTGATGCGCCTTGCGCAGAGGGATCTCTGCCGGGGAAAGGGAAGGCCTGGCAAGCTAGCTTTCAAGGCGGTACCGCGATTTCCCTGCCTCATAAAGGTCTCCCCCGTAAATGTCATTTATCACCACGCAGGGGAAGTCTGCCACCTCCAGCTGACGGACGGCTTCAGCCCCAAGTTCCTCATACGCTATCACCCGTGATTTCCTTATGCTCCGGGAAATGAGAGCCCCGGCACCACCCACGGCGCCCAGATAGACCGCTCCATATTGCACCATGGCATCTCTTACCTCTTTCGCCCTGGGACCCTTGCCAATCATCGTTCGCAACCCTCTTGCTATCATGAGGGGAGCGTACGCATCCATGCGCCCGCTGGTAGTGGGACCCGCGGAGCCAATTACGCTGCCTTCCCTGGCAGGAGAGGGGCCCATATAATACACTGCCGCTCCCCTGATATCGAAGGGCAGGGGTAATCCCTGCTCCAGAGCTTCAAACATTCTCCTGTGGGCAGCATCACGGGCAACATACATCACCCCCTCGAGCAAAAGCTCTTCTCCCGCTCTCAATTCTCTGAGAACTTCATCCCACAGGGGAACTTTTACTTTCCTGACTTGAGCCATGGCTAACCTCCTCATGCAGATGACAGGTCATAGAACGGCCTCTGCCCAGCGATGGCACCAGCACTGCAGATTGACCGCCAGCGGCAGGCTGGCGATGTGGCAGGGAAATGTCTCAATGTGAACCGCCAGGGCAGTGATTCTGCCTCCATACCCCATGGCGCCAATGCCCAGGCGGTTGACTCCCGCTAAAATATCCCTCTCCAGGCCGGCGTCCTCACTATCGGGATTTGGGACACCAACCCGGCGCAACAGCGCCTTCTTGGCCAGCATCATGGTCTTCTCCGTCGTTCCTCCTATGCCGACGCCCACTACAAGGGGAGGGCACGGGTTGGCCCCTGCCTCATCAACACAATTCACCACAAAATCAACGATGCTCTGACGCCCCCGCGCCGGAGGTAACACCACCAGGCGGGACATATTCTCAGAACCGCTCCCTTTGGGCATCACCGTTATTTTGAGCTCGTTCCCGGGGACCACATCAACCCAGATATCGGCCGGAGTATTGTCGCCAGTATTTACTCGAGACGAGAAAGGCCCTTTCACCACGGATTTACGGAGATAACCATCGGCATATCCCCGGCGTACCCCTGCGTTTACCGCGGTACAGAGATCGCCACCTGTAAGACAAACTTCCTGGCCCAGTTCCAGCCAGACTATGGAAAAACCGGTATCCTGACACAGCGGGACCCGTTCTCTACCAGCGATGGCAACATTTTGCAGTATCTTATCCAGCGCAACGCGCGCCGGGGGAGACACTTCCGCTTCCCTTGCATTCCGGAGAGCCAGAAGAACATCCTCAGGAAGATGATAACAGGCCTGCTCAAAGAGACGGGCTACTGTCTCGGTGACAGCATCAAGGGCAATTTCCCTCATTTAACCACCGAATCCACTTCACCAGAGCCCGCACAGGAAGCGGGCGCCACGAGCCCCACCTCCACCAGAGCATTGGCCTGGGCCTGAGCACTTGCTATCGTGGTCTCAGCCCTGCGGCGAAGTTCATCAGCGCTGACTTTCAACCCAGCAACCCCCTGTTCCTGGGCCT
Organism: Dehalococcoidia bacterium; assembly: GCA_021162545.1. Taxonomy (GTDB): domain Bacteria; phylum Chloroflexota; class Dehalococcoidia; order GIF9; family AB-539-J10; genus M55B177. The sequence goes on from JAGGYM010000041.1 coordinate 11,491, forward strand.
TCATACCCACAGCCACCGCTTCATAGACATAAGCCCCTCTCTCATCCATTCTGGCAATGAGGTCATCCTCGCTTATGCCTCTTTCCCAGGCATATTTCGCCAGGGCCTCGGCGGCCGCAATGCACATCTCATCGGTGATCGTCCTCGCCTGCACATCAAGAACCCCGCGGAATATTCCGGGAAAACCAACCGAGTTGTTCACCTGGTTGGGAAAATCAGACCTGCCCGTGCCCACTATTCTGGCACCTCCTTCCCTGGCTTCCCATGGCCAGATCTCGGGAACAGGATTGGCCATGGCAAAGCATATGGCATCCTTCGCCATCCCGCTTATCTGCCCTGAGGAAATTATCTCCGGCCCCGACCTGGAACAGGAAATGAGCACATCCGCTCCTTCCAGCGCCTCAGCCAGGGTGCCTTCTACACCCCTGGAATTGGCGAACTGGCAGAAGCGCCACTTGTCAGGGTATTTATCCTGTGCTTCCTCCACATCCTTTCTGCCCCTGTGAAGGATTCCTTTGCTGTCAACTACGGTGCACTTCCCCATATCCATCCCGTAAGCCTCAATGAGCCTGGAACACCCCGTGCTGGCTGCCCCCGCTCCATTGAAGACGATCCTGCAATCTTCTATCTTCTTGCCCACAATTCTCAGGGCGTTAATCAATGCAGCCAGCGTGACCGTCGCCGTTCCCTGAACGTCATCATGCCACACGGGAATCTTCATCTCCTCCTTCAATCTGTCCAGTATGCCGAAGCATTTAGGATAGGCGATATCCTCCAGGTTGATGCCGGCGAACGATGGCTCAAGCCACTTAACCGCCTGAACAATTTCATCGGGCTCCTTCGTTCCGAGACAAAGGGTCACGGCATCCACGCCGCCGAGATATTTAAACAGCAGTGCCTTGCCCTCCATCACAGGATATCCTGCCTTGGGGCCTATGTCCCCCAGCCCCAGCACCCTGGTGCCATCAGAAACAATGGCTACCGTATTCCCTCGATTGGTAAGTTCGCTGATCTTCGCCTCATCCTCCTCTATCGCCCTGCAAGGCTCTGCGATGCCTGGAGTATAATAGATGGCCAAATCGTTCATATCCCGAACCTGGCATTTAAGCATGGTCTGCATCTTGCCACGGTAGAAAGCATGCAATCTAATAGCCTCCCGTTCCGGCTTCTTTGCCCTGGCTAAAAGCTCTTCTTTGGTTATCCTCTCTGACATAAGGCTCCTCTTTGATTTCAGCGTTTTTGATACCTCGCCTCGTATTATAAATCTTTCCACCATCTTTTTCAGAAAGCACTTTCGTGCCAGGCTATCCATCAACTACAGTTACAGTCCAACACCTGCCCCCAAAGCCACTGTCCATGACTCATCATGGAAAACTGTCCAGATTAAATGATAAACTAAGTGGAATTTGAAAGCACAGTTAATCACCCTGGACGGGCCAGTAGCGGTAGGCAAGAGTAGCGTGGGTTCGCTGCTGGCAAAGAGGTTGAGTTATATTTTCTTTGACACGGGTACCGTATATCGCGCCTTTACCTGGAAGACCATCAAGGCCGGCGTTTCTCCTGAGAACGGGAGTGAACTCTGTCGCCTCGCTGGCACCACTGAATTCGACTTTATCCCGGACAAAGAAGGACGCCTCTCCATCCTGGTGGATGGCCATAACATCACAGACGAATTATTCTCTCCACAAATAGAGGAATCCGTCCCCTCAGTAGCCAGAATTGCTGGAGTTCGCCATGTCATGGTAAGCAAGCAGAGAGAAGTGGCCCGCCGGGGAAAAATAATAATGGCGGGCAGGGACATCGGCACGGTAGTCCTGCCGGAGGCAGACCTGAAGGTCTTTTTGACTGCCCCTGCCGGGGAGAGAGCCAAGCGCCGTTACCGGGAGTTGCTGGAGCGGGGAGAAAATCCGAACTCCGAAACCGTCCTCGCTGATTTAAGGAAACGAGATGAATTTGACATCCACCGCCCGGTTTCCCCCCTTAAACCTGCCGACGATGCCATAATTATCGACACAGGAGACCTCAGCCAGGAAGAGGTAATTGACAAAATATATGCTCTGGTGCTGGAGCGATGACCGCTTCTCAAAAGATCGTTTTGTTTCTGATACGGTCAGTCGCCAGGCTTTTCTTCTCCTGGGAAACCAGGGGAAGAGAGAACATTCCTCCCGAGGGGTCCTTTATACTGGTATCCAACCACGTGCACCTGCTCGATCCAATATTGCTGATAAGCAGCTCTCCCCGATGGGTCAGTTTTATGGCCAAGGAGGAACTCTTTCGCCCTCCCATTCTGAGAAACATCCTTCGCTGGGCAAAGGCTTTCCCCGTAAGCCGCCAAGGAACGCTCAAAGGTAAACAGGAAACCATTAGAAGAGCGCAGGACGTGCTACAACAGGATTTCATCCTGGGAATGTTCCCCGAAGGAAAGAGAAGCTTCGATGGCAACCTCAGCAGGGGAAAGGCGGGGCCTGCAGCAATAGCTGCACGGATAAACGTACCCCTTCTCCCCACAGTTATCACCGGCATAGAAAAAATCCACGGCACAAGCTGGCTATGGAAGCGCCCCCATATAGTCATCATCTTTGGGAAACCATTCAAGCTTCCATCCATCGAGGGCAAGTTAACCAGGCGTCAGATGAACTCCCTGACCGACACGATGATGACCAGAATTGCCATCCTGCTACCCCCGGGGAAGAGGGGGTTTTATTCAGAGCGCTCAGGCCACGACGATGATAATTGAGAAGGCACAGGAACTTGGTTTGTGTTTCGGCGTTAAACGCGCACTAAAGTTGCTGCAGGACGCCACTGAAAGATACGGAGAAATAGAATCCCTGGGGTCGGTGGCGCACAACCGCCAGCTCGTGGAAAAGCTGAGCCGCATGGGAGTAACTCCCGTAGGGCACATAGACCAGGTTCAAGGCAAAATTTTGGCCATCAGCGCTCACGGCACATCTCCGGAAATACTGGAACAGGCCAGGGTCGGTCATATCCGCATCATCGATACCACCTGTCCTCTGGTGCGCAAAGCTCAGAATACAGCCAGGGAACTGGCCGAGACTGGCTTCGACGTCATTATTTTCGGAGAGGCAGAACACATAGAGGTCAAAGGGCTGCTGGGCTGGGCAAAAGGCAGGGGGAGAGCCACTCTCGATGCGAAACAATTAACCGGACTCAAAGGGAAATCCCGCCGTCTGGGCGTTATTTCCCAAACCACCCAACCACAGGCATCCCTGGTGGAGTTCATTAATCAGCTCGTTGCTGATTTAAGCTCCAGCGTCAGGGAAATCCGCATAATCAACACGCTGTGCAAGATAACACAAAAGCGGCAAAGGAACGCTGCAAAGTGCGCCAGACAGAGCGAATTGATGGTAGTCATCGGAGGCCACGACAGCGCCAACACCAGGCGCCTCGCCGAAGCTTGCTCACAAATAGTAGAAACCCGTCAGGTAGAAAACTCCAGCGAGCTCGACAGCTCCTGGTTCGCCGGCAAGCACCACGTGGGCATCACCGCTGGAGCATCCACACCGGATGAAACCATAGAGGAAGTACTGGCATGGCTGAGGTCCCCAAACTGTGATTTCAGCGTCCGTGGCAAGTGAGCTAGCCAATCCAATCGCTCAGCTTCTTGCCACCAAGAAGGTGAAGATGCAGGTGTGGAATTACCTGTCCTCCCTCAGGGCCACAATTTATCGCCAGGCGATACCCTTTCTGCGCTATGCCCAGCTGCTCAGCCACTTTATTGGCCACAAGTATAAGGTCTCCGGCGACCCCACGCTGCTCCTCTGAAAGGTCAGCAACGGACGCGATATGTATCCTGGGTATAATAATTATATGCTCGGGAGCCTGGGGATTAACGTCCCTGAAAGCCAGAAAGCCCTCATCCTGGTAAACTATCTCGCTACCGATTTCTCCCGCCGCGATGCGGCAAAAAAGACACGTCTCTGCCATAGCACAACTCCTTTTCTTCAATCATACCCCACCAGGAAACTTACTCCTCCCTCTCGCTTGATTCTGCCTCGCAGCAGTATTCTATCCCACCGATTAGACCAACGTCCAGAACTTGCCTTTTCCCCCTCTCTGTGCTATGTTAAATCGTTGAGAGCTCATTAAAAGTGGGTGAGAGCCCACTTTTTTATTATTTTGCTTTTATTAATTTAAGTCCGAAAAGGGACTATGTAAAAAATGAAAACGGAATTTCTTGCTGCGATAACTCAGCTTTCAGCTGAAAGGAACCTGCCCAAAGAAGAAATTCTGGGATTCCTGGAAGCCGCACTCGCTTCAGCATACAGGAAACAGGCAGGCGCCCCTGATGCAGACGTTTCCGTAAAGATCGACCCTGTGGACAATAAGATCAGGGTTCATATACGCAAAGTAGTGGTCAAAGCGGTCAGCGATCCCAGCCAAGAAATTTTGTTGAGAGGGGCTCGAAAGATACGAAAAACGGCTCAACTCGGCGAAACGGTGGAAATAGATTCTACCCCCGAGACCACCGGGCGCATCGCCATCCACCTGGTCAAACAGGCCATCCTGCAGCAACTTCGCGAAGCGGAACGTCATGTAGTCTATGGAGAATTTGTCAACAGAGAAGGAGAACTCGTCAGCGGGATAATTAATTTCATTGAACCCAATCAAATCTATGTCAAGATGAACAGAACGGAGGCATTATTTCCCTCCGACGAATACATTCCCAACGAACGTTACTACAGGAGGCAGCGACTAAAGTTCTATCTTCTAAAGGTAGATCGCGACGCCAGAGGCCCCCAGATCATCCTTTCAAGATCTCACCCCAACCTGGTGCGCCGCTTCTTTGAACTGGAAATTCCCGAGGTACACAGCGGTATTGTCGAGATTAAAGCGGTAGCTCGTGAACCAGGAATACGAAGCAAAGTGGCCGTAGCGGCAACCCAAGAGAGGGTTGACCCCGTGGGTTGTTGCCTCGGAGCCCGCAGCATAAGACTACAAAGCATTATTTCCGAGCTAAATGGCGAAAAAATAGATGTAGTTCACTGGCAGCCCGATCCCTCTGCTTTCATTGCCAACGCGCTCAGTCCTGCCCAGGTAACTAACATCCATATCGACGAAACAGAGAAAACGGCTACCATAATCGTGCCCGATAAGCAACTCTCTTTAGCCATAGGAAAAGAGGGGCAAAATGCCAGACTGGCAGCAAAGCTAACGGGTTGGAGAATTGACATCAAGAGCGATTCTGCTGCTGAAGCAGAAAGGGCACTACATCAACCTGCCCTTGAAGAGAAAGAGGAATCTCCAAAGACACCGGTTGAACCAGAGGAATTTAGACTGCCTCCTGCTCTGCCGGAGGAAATACTCCCACCTGTCATTGGAGAGCCCGCCGTTGTCGGAGAACTGGCAGCAATTACGGAGGAAGAGGAACCGATAGGGGAAACGCTGCAGGAAGAATTACCCCCCCCCGGAAAGGGGGCATCACAAATTCGTTTCGCTGAGGACATCTTCCCTTCCTTATCCTTACACAACAATAACAAGGGGAAACAGGGGAAGGGAAAGAAAGCAGAGAAATCTAAACTCAAGGGAAAACGGCATAAAAGAACGCTCGCCCCTCAGGAAGAGGAGAATAGTTCTGTGGAGATCGATGGCAACAAAAGATAAACATATTCCCCAGCGCACCTGCATCGCCTGCCGGGAGGTTAAAGACAAGAGGCTTCTGGTCCGCCTAGTGCGCAAGAGCGATGGCTGGGTCGAACCTGATGCCTCAGCAGGGAAGGAAGGCCGTGGCGCGTACATCTGTCCCCAAAAAAGCTGCTGGGACGTAGCGCTGAAAAAGAACCGGTTGGAACATGCGCTACGAACAAAACTGAGCCATGACAATCGCAATGTTCTGTCCGAATATGGCAGCAAGATGGTTGAGGAGAACTAATTTTGGTCACTAAGAGTAAGCAGCCCAGGAAACAAGCAGTCCCGTCCCTGCCACAGGTCGAGCTCCCCTCCACTACGAGCATAAAACGCCTGGCTGACATCCTGCACGTGGAACCCGTGAAGCTCATCAAACAGCTGATGCGCAAGGGCATCATGGCCAACGTCAACCAGACCGTCGATTTCGAGACGGCAAGCGCGCTGTCCACAGACTGCGGATACCTCGCTCGAGAGAAAGAGGAACAGAAAGCTCAGCTTCCCCACCACCTGGAAGGAGGAGGCAAACTGCGAACTCGCCCTCCGGTAGTTACCATTCTGGGACATGTTGACCATGGGAAGACAACCCTCCTTGATGCCATCAGGAAAACCAACGTAACTGCCCAGGAAGCAGGCGCCATAACGCAGCGCATAGGAGCCTACCAGACCATGGTCAACGACCGCAAGATCACCTTCCTGGACACACCGGGCCACGAAGCCTTCACCACCATGAGAGCCCGTGGAGCACAGGTAACGGACATAGTGGTCCTGGTAGTTGCCGCTGACGACGGCGTCATGCCGCAGACGATAGAAGCTGCCAACCATGCCAAAGCCGCGGGAGTGCCGGTGGTGGTGGCCATCAACAAAATCGATAAAGCCGATGCCAACGTCGAGCGCACAAAGCAACAACTCTCCGATTTAGGCCTGATTATCGAGGAGTGGGGCGGAGATACCATCTGCGTACCCATATCAGCCAAGAAAGGAGAGGGGGTTCAGGACCTGCTGGAAAACCTGTTCCTGGTAGCTGATATGCTGGAGCTAAAGGCTAACCCCACTACCACAGCGGAGGGAGTAGTTCTCGAAGCAAGGCTGGATAAAACCAGGGGGCCGCTGGCCACTCTCCTCATCCAGAAAGGCACCCTCCGAATTGGCAATATCATAGTGGCTGGCAACACCTGGGGCAAAATAAAAGCCATCTTTGATGACAAGGGAAAACAACTTCACAAATGTGGGCCCGCAACTCCGGTAGAGGTGCTGGGCCTGGGTGATGTGCCCAGCGCGGGAAACATTTTCACCGTATCCCCCAGCGAGCACCACGCCCGAAATGCAGCAGAAAAACAGACTCCCAGAGCACCTCGTTCTATGTTGAGCTTAAGTGCAATTTCCAGCCAGATAGGTGGGGGGAAAATAAAGGTGCTCAACATAATCTTGAAAACGGACGTAGATGGAAGCATCGAGCCCATCAAGATCTCTCTGGAACGGCTGAGCACAGAGAAAGTCAAGGCCAAGGTGATCCACTCTGCCAGTGGCAGCATTACAGAGAGCGATGTCATTCTAGCTTCAGCCTCAAATGGCATTATCATCGGCTTTAACACGCGCGTCGCACCCGGAACTACACAGTTAGCCACGGCAGAGGGAATAAACATACAGCACTATGATGTCATCTACAAACTGATAGAGGACATAGATAAGGTATTGCATGGAATGCTCGAGCCCGTATATGCTCTCGTAATGAGTGGGCGGGCCGAAGTAAGAGCCCTATTCTCCAGCAAAGGGAAGGGCAAGATAGCAGGTGTTTACGTCAGCGAAGGCAAGATACAGAGATCTGCCACAGTCAAGCTAACGCGAGGAAGAACAGTGCTCTGCGAATCCAGCGTTTCATCCCTGAAGCGCTTCAAGGATGACGTTTCTGAAGTCGCCACCGGCTTTGAATGCGGCGTGGGCATAGATGGATTCAGCGATTTTCAGGTGGGCGACACCCTGGAGTTTTACCAAGAAGAAAGGGTAAATTAGCAGGGAAAAAGCCACCCAGGTGTTCTCATGACCAGGCGAAATGAGCGAGCAGGCGAACTTATCAAGCGAGCACTTGGCAAATTGCTGGCACGTAAGGTCAACGACCCGAGGCTAAGCGAATTAGTTTCAATAACAGAGGTTGCACTGTCATCAGACTTCAAGCAAGCCAAGGTATCCATCAGTGTCCTAGGAGACGAAAAGTCCAAGAGAGAAGCACTGGAGGGCTTCAACGCCGCCTCAGGATTCCTGCGCAGCGAACTGGCAGCGCACTTAAAGATGAGACACACTCCACAACTCGTATTCTGTTACGACGATTCCATTGAGCGCGGCGCAAAATTGCTCAGCCTGATGGAGGAGATCGGCGACCAGGAACAACTCGACCACGAAACCTCCCCCTGAAAAACAGTTCGCATTGACACCACAGCTTCCAATGCAATATCATCGTCGAATGAAAAGGAGGAACTAAAATAATCATGGGAAAGATAAACGTAGCTATCATTGGTGTAGGCAATTGTGCTTCTTCTCTGGTTCAGGGTGTCCACTACTACAGAAATGCACAGGAGGGCGAGTCCATTCCAGGCTTAATGCATATCAACCTGGGGGGGTACCATATATCCGATATCAATTTCGTAGCCGCTTTTGATATAGACAAGAACAAGGTGGGAAAAGACCTGTCCAAAGCTATTTATACTTCACCCAACAATACCATGAAGTTCTGTGATGTTCCCAAGACGGGAATTACAGTTCGCCGGGGCATGACCCATGATGGACTGGGTAAATACCTGTCCAAAATTATCACCAAAGCGCCAGGGCCTACAGCTGACATAGTGGGAATTCTCAAAGAGACCAAGACCGACGTGGTGCTCAACTACCTGCCAGTAGGAAGCGAAATGGCAACGAAATGGTACGCTGAACAGGTACTGGAGGCTGGTTGCGGTTTCATCAATTGCATGCCCGTATTCATCGCGCGCGAACCCTACTGGCAAAATCGCTTTGCCGAGAGAGGATTGCCTGTAATCGGTGACGATGTAAAATCCCAGGTGGGAGCCACCATTGTCCACCGCGTTTTAACCAGGCTTTTCCGGGACCGCGGCGTCAAGCTGGAACGAACTTATCAGCTAAACTTCGGTGGCAACACCGATTTTTACAATATGCTGGAAGAAGAGCGCCTTGAGTCCAAGAGGATTTCCAAAACTAACTCCGTCCTTTCTCAAATGGATTACGACATCGGAGCTGAAAACATACACGTTGGCCCCAGCGATTATGTGCCGTGGTTGGCCGACCGCAAGTTTTGCCACATCAGGATGGAGGGACGCACTTTTGGCGATGTGCCCCTGAACCTGGAGCTGAAGCTGGAGGTATGGGACAGCCCCAATTCGGGAGGAGTAATTATAGACGCTATCAGATGCTGCAAGCTGGCCCTGGACCGCGGCCTCGGCGGAACTATCGTAGCTCCTGCTTCTTACTTCATGAAGTCTCCGCCACTCCAATTCTCCGACGACGAAGCCCGCACGAGGACTGAGTCCTTTATCGCGGGAGAAGAACAGGCCACTCCCATTTCCCTGCCCGAAGTGCAGCCGGATCAGGCGGGAGACCAGGTCGAGGGAACATAGCTGTCAGATGTAAAGCAAGGACAGTCTGTGACCATGTTGCTGTCGTTAGAGGGGAATCAACAGTTCCCTTGCCGCTTTCTCTGCAATTCACCCAATGCAGATGAGATACGTCCGACTGGTAAGAGAATAAACGACAAACGATGCCCTGTACAGTTGAGACCTTGACTATTATGATAATCAGACAAATTTTGGGAACAACTGAACGAAAAACGGAAGCCAGCTTCTCTCATGGAAAATCCGGGAGTAAACAGGAAAATTTGAATTGGCGAACTTAACAAAGATTCGTGGAAATCTGGCCCATATCATCACCAACCCCTTCATCAGAGTCCTGAGCCGAACCGGCATAACGCCCAACGTGCTTACCTTTACGGGCCTGGCACTGAACATAGCCGCCGCGTATACAATAGCTGTCGGTCATTTTTTCCTCGGAGGAGTTCTGGTTCTGATTTCAGGGCTCTTCGACCTGCTTGATGGAGCACTGGCTCGTTCTAAGAATCAGGCTACGCAATTCGGCGCCATTCTGGACTCCACGATCGACCGCTTCGCCGAAGCAGCAATACTTTGCGGCTTGCTGATCTGGTACATGCCAAAGCAGCATACTTTAGAGATCGTGCTTATCTTCGCCGTTTTAACGGGCTCTTTTTTGATAAGCTATGTAAGGGCGCGGGCAGAAGGACTGGGCTTACAATGTAAAGTTGGTTTGTTTACCCGAGCGGAAAGGGTTATAGTACTGGCGCTAGGTTTATTAGTAAACCAGGTGTTTTTCGTTCTGTGCATCCTGGCAGTTTTCGTCTACGTTACCGTGATCCAGAGGCTGGTTTATCTCAGGAAACAGACGAGGAAAGGAGAAGATTAAATGGCTGTTGTGACTATCGTTGGAGGCCAGTGGGGAGACGAAGGTAAAGGCAAGATAGTTGATATCCTGGCAGAAAAAGCAAATATGGTGATCCGCTTCTCGGGAGGCGACAATGCCGGCCACACGATAATTAACCCTTACGGCAAATTCAGCCTGCACCTTGTGCCTTCGGGCATATTCTATCCCCAGGTAACCGGCATCATCAGCAATGGCGTGGTGATAAATCCAGCAGTGCTCTTGAAAGAAATCGACAACCTGGCAAGTCACGGGATAGATACGAGCCACCTCATAATCAGCGATCGCGCCCACCTTATCATGCCCTACCACACGCTTATGGATAGCCTGGAAGAACAAAGACGTGGCCAGGGCTCTATAGGAACTACGAAGAGAGGCATCGGGCCCGCCTTTGCCGATAAAGTGTCTCGCATAGGAATTCGCGCCGGCGATCTGCTGAACAAAGACGTTCTATTGAGCCACCTGAAACCAACCCTCGAGTTTAAAAATACCATCCTGACCAGGGTGTACCAAGTACCACCTTTATCCCTGGAGGAGATATACCAGCAGTATTGCCATTATGGAGAGAGGCTGGCTCCATACATTCGAGAAACACTGTCCGTAATCAATTCAGCGGTGAAGAGAGGAGACCTTATTATTCTGGAAGGCGCTCAGGGAGCTCTGCTCGATACCGACTTCGGTACTTATCCTTATGTAACCTCGTCATCCCCGCTGTCCGGAGCAGTAACTGCAGGAACGGGTTTAAGCCCCAGAGAGGCAACCCAGATAATCGGGGTATTCAAAGCCTACATCACCAGGGTTGGCAGCGGCCCCATGCCCACAGAGCTAAAAGACGAAGTTGGTGAACTCATACGAGAAAAAGCCCACGAATACGGCACCACCACAGGAAGACCCCGACGATGCGGCTGGTTCGATGCTGTAGCTGGCCGCTTTAGTGCCCAGATAAATGGACTGACCAGCATAGCCTTAACCCACATCGATATCTATGATGGATTTCCTTCGATCAAGATTTGCACCTCCTACAAGCTGAACGGCGAGATTCTTGATTGCTTTCCCAGCGACATATCAGTTCTGGAAAAATGCCAGCCCGTATATGAAGAACTGCCCGGATGGCAGGAACCAATAAGCAAAATGAATGACTTCGCCCAGTTACCGTCCGCGGCCCACCACCTCATAGCCAGACTTGAAGAGTTACTTTCCTGCTCCATCAACTTCGTCTCGGTGGGGCCAGACCGCGCGCAACTTATAAAGATAAACTCACCTCTACTTTAGAAGACAAACTAAGAAAGACTAGCCGCTTCCGATCTTAACCCAAATTTACCACTGACTGTCGAAAAACGTAGCTAAAATGGAGTATCTGCGTCATTTTATGGTCACTACATTTTTTCAAATCAAAGCTATTCCCAACCTCTGGTTTTTTATGGGGACTACATTGACCTCTCAGCTTCAGCTTCTATCTCATTCAAAGCTGTGACCTCCAAATTTTTGCCCCCGCGCTGCCCGGTTTGTGGTAAATTTGGGTTAACCAGATGGAGTTTGCCGGGGTCACGGCGGGGATTTCAGCAGGTGCTTAATTCACCTGCTGCTTTGCCGGGAATCCGGAAGAGGAAAGTCTATTCTATAGTCCTTTAACGTCTCCCGAATAAACTCAGCCGATTTATCATCGGGTTCGGTCAAAGGCAAGCGCGGCCTCCCCACGGGAAAGCCAAGATAATTCAGGACATATTTTACGGGGGTAGGATTGGAAACGACAAACAAAGCGCTTATCAGGGGCAACAAATGGCGGTGGATGACAACCGCTTCTTTAATCCTGCCGTCAAGGAAATCCCTTATCATATCCCTTATTTGCATCCCCACTATATGAGAGGCAACGCTGATAACACCATATCCACCGAGGGCAAGCAGGGAGAAGGTATCGCTGTCGTTGCCGCTATAAACCAGGAAATTTTCCTGCACTCCTGCCACAATGACGGCTATCTGCCCCATATTGCCACTGGCTTCCTTTACGCCCACCACGTTCTCTATCCGACTTAATCTGATCGTGGTCTCGGCAGCAAGGCTGGTGACGGTGCGAGAGGGCACATTATAGACGATACAGGGCAAAGAAGTGCACCCGGCGATGGCCCTGAAGTGTTGATATAAGCCTTCCTGTGAAGGCTTATTGTAATAGGGAACCACCAGGAGGCAGGCATCAACGCCTATTTTCTCCGCTTCCATGGTTAATTCCTGGCTCGCCCTGGTGCTATTGCTGCCCGTGCCAGCCACCACCACCCCCCGGTCGGCCACTTCATCCTTGATCTCAGCAAAGAGCCTCAACTTCTCTTCCATGGTAAGCGTCGGGGCTTCGCCCGTGGTGCCAGAAATTATCAATCCATCGCTGCCCGAATCCAGCAAACCCCGTGCCAGCTTCCTGGCCTGCTGATAATCAACTGCCCCCCCAGCATCAAAGGGGGTAATCATAGCTGTTAACAAACGCCCTAACTTCTTCATCCCAGAATCCTCAGGCCCCTACACTCGTCTCCACATCTCTCTGGGGAGTTAACCAACCCCTCTGTATCCCTTCTTCAGCGATCTGGACAGCGTTCAGAGCCGCTCCTTTGCGTATATTATCGGCCACGATCCACATAACCAGCCCATTGGAACAAGAAACATCCTTTCTTATCCGCCCCACAAATACGTGATCCGAGCCAGTGGCCGCCCAGGGCTGAGGATAGAAACTGACTACCGGATCATCAAGTACCTTGACCCCAGGAGAGTGCGCCAGGACTTTCTTTGCCGCTTCCGGGGTAATATACGAAGTAAACTCCACGTTCACCGCTTCGCTATGTCCATAGTACACTGGAACCCGCACGCAAGTCGCCGATATTCCAATATCAGGAGCATGCATTATCTTGCGCGTTTCCGCCTGCATCTTTTGCTCCTCTTTAGTATAGCCGTCATCCAGAAAGACATCTATCTCCGGCAACACGTTAAAAGCTATCTGATGGGAATAGACATGCGGACAAACGACGCGGCCTTCCAAAACCAATCTCGCCTGGCTGGTCAGCTCTTTCAAGGCAGCAACTCCTGTACCAGACACCGATTGATAGGTGCTGACCACGATGCGTTTTATGGGATTGATCCTGTGCAGATAATGCATGACCACCACCATCTGAATCGTAGAGCAGTTAGGATTGGCAATTATTCCTTTATGCCATTCTATATCTTCGGGGTTTACCTCGGGAACTACCAGCGGAACCCAGGGCTCCATTCTGAAAGCAGCGCTATTGTCGATGACCACAGCTCCCGCCTCCGCCGCCAGAGGCGACAAGCGCCGGCTGACCTCTGCCCCCGCAGAAAAGAAAGCGATATCAACATCTCGAAATCTCTCAGGAATAGCTTCCTTAACCTCTAATTTCCTGTGATTAAAGAAGATCCCCTCCCCAGCAGAACGCTCAGACGCCAGAAGCTCTATCCTGGCTATGGGAAAATCCCTCTGCTCCAGGATCTTGACGAACTCTTGTCCCACGAGCCCCGTGGCACCAACGACAGCAACATTAAAACCTTCCATAACGCTCTCTGTGTTACCAGCAACACGCCCTAAAATACACCTTCCTCACTCCAGCGCAAGTAAGGCATCCAGCCCATAAATCAACTCCTGGTGCTTCACCACTTCTTTAATTGCCAGAACGACGCCAGGCATATAACACTCCCGACTTATAGCTTCATGCCGCAATTTCAGGGTTTCCCCCATTTCGCTAAAAACAACTTCCTGCCCCGCCATAAAACCCGGCAAGCGCTGGCTGTGAATAGCTATGCCCCCCAGCTGCCCTCCTCTCGTACCCCTCACAACTTCTTCCCCCAGGTCCGGATAAGTGAATGGTTTACCATGCGCCTGCAGCATCGCCTTCGCCGTAGCTATGGAAGTGCCTGAAGGAGCATCTATTTTTCTGTTGTGGTGCATCTCCAGAATCTCAGCACAGTCAAAAAACCTGGCGGCTATCTGGGACAGATGAATCAGTAACGCAGCGCCCAGAGAAAAATTGGGGGCTATCATTGCTCCAATTTTATAGGTCCGACACATCTCAGCAATTTCAGCTACGCTCTCCTCGGCAATTCCCGTAGTCCCTATAACCAGATTAATGTGTCGTTTGGCCGCGATGCGCGCAGTTGCCAGACAAACTTCTGCATTGGTGAAATCTACCAGGACATCCGGGGCACACTGCTCCAGGAGAGAATCTATATCATCAGAGAGAGGCACTATATAAGAGACATCGGCCAGAGGAAGCGATTGCTGGAACACCTCCTTGTCCACCGCACCCACCAGCTTCAGTTCAGCTTCACGCGCCACAGCCCTGGTTACTTCCTGCCCCATCCTGCCCAGAGCTCCATTTACAACTACCCCTATATTTTTCACGATTTTTCCTTTCACCCATAAGACCCTACGAACGACTATCGCGCCTGAAAGGCCCCGAATCTCTTCCCCCCCGATTCCTGGGAACAAAGCTCTTCGCTCCCCTGACCGGTTCACGCGGAGAATCTTCAAAGACAGCCTTATGGGACAAATTTATCCTGCCCAAGCTGTCGATCTCTATCACCTTGACCTTCATCTCCTCACCTATCGCGGCCACATCCTCCACCTTGTCCACCCGATAATCAGCCAGCTCGCTGATATGCACCAGGCCTTCCTTGCCAGGCAAAATCTCCACCATAACGCCGAAGTTCAACAAGCGGGTTACCTTTCCGGCATAGATATCCTCCACTTTCACTTCCCTCGTCAAATCTTCTATCATCTTGATTGCCTTTTGCGCCGATTCCCCATTCTGTGAACCTATAGTCACGCTACCATCATTCTTCACATCTATAGTTGAGCCCGTCTCCTCCGTGATGGATCTGATAGTCTTGCCCCCGGGCCCGATAACTAGACCTATCTTGCTCGGGTCGATGGTTATAGTATGCATTCTGGGAGCATAGGGACTGAGCTCTGAACGGCTGCAGGCAATGGTCTGCGCCATCCTGGCTAATATTTCCAGACGGGCCACACGAGCCTTCTCCAGCGATTCACCCAGAACTTTATCATCCAGCCCCTTGAGCTTGACATCAAGTTGCAGAGCCGTAATTCCCCTGGCGGTGCCGACTACCTTGAAATCCATGTCTCCATTGGCATCCTCTGCACCCTCAATATCCGTCAGGACAACGTGTTTCCCTCCCTCCCCCGTAACCAAACCCATGGCTATTCCTGCCACCGGCGCCTTGATAGGCACACCGGCATCCATCAAAGAGAGCGTTGAAGCACAGGCACTGGCCATAGAACTGCTGCCGTTAGAGCTAAGGACCTCGGAGACCAGACGAATGGTATAAGGAAAATCCACCTCACTGGGCAATATGGGAATAAGCGCTCTTTCCACCAGCGCTCCATGTCCTATTTCCCTTCTTCCCGGCGTCCCCATGCGTTTTACTTCTCCCGTGGAGAAGGGAGGAAAATTGTAGTGGTGCATAAATCGCTTGGTTCCCGCCAGCCCGATGCTATCCAGAGTCTGCTCCTCCCTGGGAGACCCCAGGGTAGCCACACCCAAGACCTGCGTTTCACCACGGGCAAACAGTGCCGAGCCATGCGTGCAGGGGAGAAGAGCAACTTCACTGTACAGGGGGCGAATTTCGTCAGCGCGGCGCCCATCTATGTGTCGCTCACTACGCAAAATCCTCTCCCTCAACTTCGCTTTGAGATGACTTTCAAAGACACTGTCAATTTCACCTTCTGTGAAAAAACCGCCCAGCTCTTGCCTCGCCCTGATTCTCAAAGAATCCATTTCCTGATTGCGTTGTTTTTTCACCTCACAACCCAGGACTCCAGACAGCTCACTCTCCAGCAAGGAGTCAATTTGCTTCACAAGTTCGGGAGACTCTTCCCTGGACTCGATTTCCCGCTTTTCCCCGACTCGAAATTGTTCCAGCTCTTTCTGGAGATTAATAAGCTCCTGGTTGGCTTCATGACCAAATCTAATCGCCTCCAGTATCAAACTCTCGGAGGCCTCATTGGCCCCAGCCTCCACCATCACTATAGCCTCTCTGGTGCTGGCAACAATTACGTCAAATAAACTATCCTCCACCTGCGGCAACGTGGGATTCAGAACCAGCTTTTCATCTATATAGCCAACGTGCACCGCTGCTATGGGGCCAGAGAACGGTATCTCCGACATGGTCAATGCTGCTGAAGCGGCAACTAGAGCACAAACATCGGGGTCATTTTCTCTGTCAGCAGAGAGCACGGCGAGCACGACCTGCATTTCATAATTGAACTTCTTGGAAAGGAGCGGCCGGATGCTTCTATCTACGAGGCGACTGGTTAAAATTGCCCCTTCACCGGGACGTCCTTCCCTCCGGAAAAAACTGCCTGGAATCTTGCCTGCCGCATATAGCCTTTCCTCATAATTTACGGTTAGGGGCACGAAACCAACGCGCTCCATGGGTTGATCACTAACACAGGCAGTAGCTAAAACAACGGTGTCTCCATAACGAACGACGACCGCACCGCCTGCCTGCTGTGCCAGCTTCCCGGTTTCAATAGAAAATGTTCTTCCACCTATGGAACGATTTAAAGATTGAGCCATCTCATTTCCCCAGTCCCAACTCAGCGACGACGGTCTGATAACTCTCCGGTTTTACCTTCCTGAGATAAGACAGGAAACCCCTCTGCTTTCCAAGTATCCCGAGCAGTGCATGCCGGGAGTAGCGATCCTGAGGATATAGCTTGAGATGCTCCGTTAAACGATTTAACCGCTCAGTAAGCATAGCTACCTGGACTTCCGCTGATCCCGTGTCTCTCTCGTTAATTCTGAATTTCTCTATAATCTCTCTTACTTTTTCTTTCTCCACGTATAACTCCTCTATTTTAACAGCGCCATCTATGATATCACAGCACAAAATTATTGTATAATTCAGGGCAGAAGAATTCCTAGATAAGCCGCTGTGGCTACTACCGACATGTATCTCTCATCACATGAAAGTGTATAATTGGCGGATGCGCTGTCGAGTTATCACAGTTGGAAGAACACAGTGACAAATTTTAATCATACGTTGTAAAGGTTACAACCAGAAAAAACAAGAGCATTAAATGAAGAAAATATTTCTGGTGCCCCATACCCACTATGATGTCGCCTGGGCATTTTCCAAGGAGGATTACTTCCAGATAAACGAAGGCATTCTGGAGGCCGTGCTGAAGTTGATGAAAGAAGACTCCGAATTTAAGTTCTGTCTGGAACAGACCTTCTTGCTGGAAGAGATGGAGAGAAGAAATCCGGAGCTCTGGCTTGGCTTGAAGGAGATGATAAAGCAGGGAAGGCTTGAAATAGTTGACGGGCAGTATCTTATGCCAGACACCATGCTTCCAGGTGGAGAAGTACTGGTAAGGGAAATTCTCTTTGGTAAAAGATATTGTGAGGAGAAATTCGGGGTTGAGGTGCCTGTTGCCTGGGCCGCTGACAGCTTCGGCATGAATGCGCAGCTTCCCCAGATCTATCAGAAAGCTGGCTACAAGTGGCTGGCATTTAGAAGGGGTGCGAAGGCGGAGATAATGCAGAGCGAGTTTATCTGGGAAGGACTGGACGGGTCAACCATCCTGACGCACTGGATGCCCCTGGGATACAGAGCGGGTCTCTTTCTGGATAAGCTGGAAGAATCTTTCACTGCGCTTGATAAATATGCTGCCACCCACTGCATCCTGATGCCCTGTGGCAGCGGTTCAATGCCCATTCAGCCGGAAATCCCCCGCGCGGTGAAAGAATGGAACAAAGGCCACCCCGATATTGAGATGAATATAGCTACCCCGGGAGAGTTCTTTCGCAGCCTGGAGAAAGAGGAAAAGAGGTTCGAGGTCGTGGAGGGGGAACTATTCGATGATGAGCTCGCAGAGGTATTTCCTCAGGTATGTACCAGCCGCTTGTGGCTCTTGCAGAGTGCCAGAGAGTGCGAGGACCTGATTATACGGGCAGAAGAATACGCTACCTTTGCCTGGTTGCTGGGAGACAAATATCCCTCCGCCGAACTGCGTCAGGCCTGGGAGAAAATCTTATTTGTCGCCTTTCACGACATCATTACGGGCTGCGGGGTTGACGAAATCTATGGAGAGGTGCGGGAGATATTTAGTCTCCTCAAAGATAAGCTCTCCTCCATGTTGAGCCACTCGTTAGATTATATCGCCAGCAGGGTCAATACTGGGGGTAATGCTGTTGTGGTGTTCAATCCTCTCCCCTGGCGGATGAGAAACTGGGCTGAAGTGGACCTGAAGCCACCTGCGGGCTGGAAAGAAGAAATCGGGTTGAAAGGCGAGCATGAGGCAATAGATGTTCAGCTTGTTAAAGTAAAGAGGGATGGAGAAGGCAAAATTGGCCAGGTAAGGCTGGGCTTTGCTGTCGATGCGCCTCCTATGGGCTACAAGGCGTATGAAATGGTGTCTGCAAGTAAGGTAATCAAAGAAGGAATAAGAGTTGAGAGAGGATGTGTAGAAACTCCCTTCTTCAAGGTGATTGTAAACAAAGAAAACGGAATCCTCAGCGTTTTCGACAGGCAAGGAGAACTCCTGCTTGAGGGGAATGAGCTCTTTATCGATGATGAGATAGGCGACCTTTACCATCACCGTTCCAGGTTCGGCGACTTGATAAAAAGCGAATCTGGAGAGGGCCTTGAATACGGAAGCTTCAAGCCCAGGAGTTTTCATATAGAAGAGGGCATGCTGCAAACGAAGTTAGTCTTTGAGAGCGAGTATTACTGTCTCACGTGGCCTTACAGATTGAAGGAAAGGTTTCCCCCTTCGCTGTATAAGTACAAGATGCTGGATGTTCGCAAGGAAGTCCTGGTTTACCGGGACATCCCGCGGATCGATTTCATCACCAGGGTCGATAATAAACATCCCAATATACGACTCAGTGTGAAGTTCGATGCCAAAATAGAGAGGAAAGTTTACTCCCGCGAGACGCAGTTCGGGGTTGTTTCCGAGCCTACGGAATACTGCAACAGGGTAACGGGAACCAGGTCTTCAGGCATTCCCAATTTCCTCAGCTGGTTTGACTTGAGCAACGGGACCAGAGGGATAACTTTTATGAACAGAGGACTGCCGGCGAACACAATAGATGGAAGTGCCGTTTATATCAGGCTTTTTAGAAGCGTGTATGGACTCTCTGCCGATGGAAAGGCAGGTCCTTTAGTTCCTACCCCCGATGCCCTGGAACTCAGGCCATATACCTTTGAATATGCCATTTACCTGCACGACGGTGACTGGCGACAAGCCAGTGCGTACAAACAGGCTCAGTGCTTCCGTCACCTGCCCCAATGCATTCAGGCAAACTCTCAAGGGAAACTACCGGGCGAATTCTCTTTCTTAAAGCTCTACCCTGATAACCTCGTCCTCTCGACGTTTAAAAAGGCCGAAGATAGCGACGAGGCAATATTAAGATTCTTCGAGACGAGGGGAGAAGCGACTCTGGCAGAAATTGAGCTGTTCAGGGAAATAAGGAGGGCAGTAGTTGTTAACTTGCTTGAAAGGGAAGAGCGCGAGCTTGTGCCAGAGCACAATAAGTTGACGCTGAAAGTCAAGCCTTTCGAGATAGTAACCCTGAAGCTCACGCTTTAGCTGATACAATTTCTTGACGCATTGAATTTGGCGATGTTAGACTTGGTTTGTTCGTGAATCGTGCTGGCATTCTGTATCATCCCCTTTTAGAAGAAGCTTTGGAGCTGACAGATAAGCTGAAAGGCTCGTTGGCTGCAGAGGGAATTTCTTCCTGGCAATGCTCGGCCTGGGATGAAGATAAAGCTGGCCCCCAGGTAGCTGATTCGAATTTAATCTTCAGCATCGGCGGAGATGGCACTATTATTCATGTTGCCCATGTATCAGCTCCTTTCGAGGTGCCCATTCTGGGAGTGAATTTGGGCAGGGTGGGTTTTATCACCGAGATGGATGCTGATGAACTGTTGCTGGGGTTATCAAATCTGGTTAGAGAAGGCGGATGGGTTGAGGAAAGGGCTATGCTTGAAGCCAAAACTGATGGCAGAAGGTTTCATGCGTTGAACGATGTGGTGTTGCGAACTACTACCGGCAGGTTAATTAACATAGAGGTTGAGATCGATGGCGGCACACTGGCTCCCTATCGCGCTGACGGGATTATCGTTGCTACGGCGACGGGGAGTACCGCTTACTCTCTGGCATCCGGAGGGCCGATCCTGAATCCACAGTCCAGGGAAATCGTCCTTCAGCCAGTTGCCTGCCATCTGGGACTGAATCACTCTCTGGTCCTGCTGCCACAGAGCAGCGTTACGCTTAAAGTTGCCGATGGAGATAAGGCAATGCTCAGCATCGACGGGCAATTCAATCTACCCTTGACGAGGGGACAGGATGTCATGGTAAAGCGCAGTCCCTATTCAACTCGCTTTCTCAGAATAGGCGGACAAGCTTACTTCTACAGTTCTCTGTGGCAAAAACTCCAGAATAAAAAAGCGGTATAAATGATATGAAAATTGACAGAGCAAAAATAACCGATGCCAGTTCAATACACAAGATGGTCAATCACTTTGCAGGTAAGGGAGAGATGCTTCCTCGCGCTCTGAGCGACATTTACGAGAATATCAGGGATTACTTCGTTATCAGGGATGATGAGTACGGGGTTGTCGGCTGTGCTGCGCTGCACGTAAACTGGATTGACCTGGCTGAGATAAGGTCGCTGGCAGTGGAGGAAAAGAGCCAGAACAAGGGAGGAGGATCATCACTCGTTGATGCCTGTCTTAAGGAATCTGAAGAGCTGGGCATATCCAGAGTTTTTTGCCTCACTCGCAGGCCTGCTTTTTTCCAGAGTTGTGGTTTTGTGATGGTCGATAAAAAGGAGTTGCCCCATAAGGTGTGGGCAGAATGCTATCGTTGCCCCCTGTTCCCCGACTGCGATGAGGTTGCCCTCATGCATGGGATGGAAGAATAAAAATCATGTCACCCCCGGAGAAGCTCGCTTCCCGACGGCAAATCTACCAGGGGCGGTCGGTGAATTTGCACGTTGATACCGTGGAAAAAATTGGCGGGAAGATAACCACCAGGGAAGTTGTGGAGCATGGCGAGTGTATCGTTGCCGTTGCCGTCGATAACCAGGAAAAAGTTCTCCTGGTGCACCAGTTTCGCTACCCCGTGGGAAAATTTCTGCTGGAGCTTCCTGCTGGAGGCATCGACCCCGGCGAAAAACCTCTTGATGCGCTCTACCGTGAATTGCAGGAGGAAATTGGCTATCTGCCGCACAGGGTAACAAAAATGGGAGGTTTCTATTCCATTCCGGGTTATGGCACAGAGTACCTGCATTGCTACCTGGCAACTGACCTCGTGCCCAGCCGCCTTATAGCTGAGGATACCGCAGGCATAGAGGTTATCCCACTTGGCAGGGAGCAGGTACTGCAGCATATCGCATCAGGCAGAATCTGTGATGCCAAAAGTATCGCCGCCTTGCTCACCTATTTCTTTGTAAATCTTTTGCCTCCTCATCCATAGAGCGTCGCTGACCATATTCCAGTCTGATATCTCTGGCGATCAGGTCCAGTGCATTAAGCAGGTTGCGGCCTGGAAGGAAATACCGGGTGCGAATTCTCGTGTATCTCCACTTCGGTTCGGGAATGATATCGATGCTTCCCTTGAATGGATTGACCAAAAGCATGTCTTCCAGCCTGTAATCAAGGTTGAGCCTTTGCGCCAGGGGGCTTGTGCCCTTCCATTCTGCTCCGGTGACTTTGCCGGCGAATAGCCCTTCCTTCTTTTTCTTCAATCTGACTTTGCCCCCCTGTTTTTTGTCCACCAGCTTCGGGCTCTCTACCAGGTAGTCAAGGAAATAGTTCACTCCATATTGAGTGGCTACGCTGATAACGTTAACGAGGTTTATGTTGGAATTTTCCAGAGTGATAAGCCCCTCAGATTTTTGTCCCGTGCCACGACCGATATCCCTTTTCTCTTTTTGCTCGTCTCTTCCTGCCAAAGATACCTGTAACCCCAGTCCTTTGAAGTGTTGATAGAACTCCTCTTGTTTTTGCGGCCCGCTTTTCTTTCTCTGCCGTAGAGCTATGACCGTGCCAACGATGGCAATAACGACGAATAAAATGCTGGAAAGGGATGACCATTCCATGTCAGCTTAGCACCTCTTCAGGTAATTTCCTTCCTCGAACATTCGCATTCCTTCTACACTTTCTCAACTGCATTTTACTACAGTTCACTCCTTTTTTAGTATTTCCATGTGCGGGCAAACCAACTGGAAAACGCCGCCGCGCGTCCCGGAGAACAATTACAAAGATATTGCTTCCCTCCGCTGGTTATGGTTTATAATGGAACAGAATATCCAGCATCGGAGCGAGTGCTGGAACGGGTGACGCAGGAGATGGGTTCGCTTTTATAGCTGTTGTGAGGAAGTTCGCTATCAAAAGCCAGGGGGAGAGGAGATGAACATCAGGATAAGCAACGAATTGCTGACGAGAATTCACGATGCAGCTTACATGCAGAGATGGAACGACCAGATACGCCCGGTGGAGCTGACCGAGCTGGATAAACAGGCACATAAGATGATTATTGCCTACATGCTGGGCAAGTTCGAGGAGGAGAACGGGAAGGGAAACGAAAGATTTAACTGGATAGATATTATCGAAGGTGGGATATTCGAGTTTTTGCAGCGCCTCATTCTCACCGATTTGAAGCCGCAGGTTTTTTACCGGATAAAGGAAAACGAAACAGGCTATGCAGAACTGAACGACTGGGTATATCAGGAATTGAAAGAAGCCATATCTCCACTGGGCGAGGAATTTTGCCGGAGGTACAGGGCGTATTTTCTGAACGCTGCAGATAACATCAACAGGAAAATCTTGGGTGCAGCACATTTCCATGCTACCAACTGGGAATTTGACATCATCCAGCACGCCAATCCCAGGGGTTACGGCATGGGAGATATAGAAGCGGACCTGCAGGCCCGGCAGGAGGAGTACTGTGATGTCAGGGGAGTAAAGGAATTAGCCCTGCATCCACAGCTCAGGAGCTTCGCCAATCTGTGCGGCCTGCTCAGGTTCCAGCTGAGATGGAATCACGTATACAGGGTTCCCAAGACATCCGTCCTGGGGCATATGCTTCTCGTCGCAATGGTGTCGTATCTCTTTTCTCTGCAGATAGGAGCATGCCAGAAAAGGTGCGTCAATAACTACTTCACGGGACTATTTCACGACCTGCCGGAAGCTCTTACCAGGGATATCATCTCGCCCGTGAAGCATTCCGTGCCGGGATTGGACAGCCTGATAAAAGAGTACGAGAAAGAACAGATGGAGAAAGAAGTATACGGACTGATCCCGGATGACTGGCACAGGGACATGAAGATGTTTACCGAGAACGAATTCGAAAGCGTGATAGATATGGATGGCAGGATGGAAGCCATGAGCTCAGACGACATCAGCAGGAATTTTAACCAGGACAGGTTCAATCCCAGGGACGGAGAGCTCGTCAAGGCGGTGGATACCCTTGCCGCCTTTATGGAGGCCTATCTGGCAGTTAAGAGCGGCATATCATCCCGGGACCTGGAACAGGCCCAGAAAGATATAAAGACCGCCTACAGGAGAAAAACCGTAGCGGGCATCAACTTCGGTGAAATATACGCGGGGTTTTAAGCGCTCTCTCTACTACTCCAGCCTATCGATGATGGCATCGGCCACCTGGCTCGTGCCCACGGGCTTGTTGGGCTTCATGTCATAGGTGAGGCTCTTGCCCCCTGCGATGACCCCTGCGATGGCATTCTCCATCCTGTCTGCAGCATTTTGCTCTCCCAGGTAGTGAAGCATCATTACGCCGGAGAGCATCGTTGCTATGGGGTTCACCTTGTTTTGCCCGGTGTACTTGGGGGCGCTGCCATGGGTAGGCTCGAAGACAGCTATATCATCGCCGATATTGGCGCCGGGGGCCACCCCCAGACCACCCACCAGTCCAGCGCAGAGGTCGGACAGCAGGTCGCCGTAGAAATTGGGCAATACCAGGACATCGAATTGCTCTGATTTCCTCACCAGTTGCATGCAGGTAGCATCCAGCACCATGTCCACAGATTCTATCTCGGGATATTCTTTGGCCACTTCACGGAAGGTGCGCAGGAAGAGACCGTCGGAGAACTTGAGAATGTTGGCTTTGTGACTGGCAGTAACTCTCTTCCTGCCGTTCTTCCTGGCATAATCGAAGGCAAATTTAACAATTCGCCTGCTCGCCGTCTCAGAAATCAATTTCAGGCTCACGGCGGAATCTTTCCTTACCTCTTTGCCGGTGGCCTCAAGAACCAGGTCAAACAGCCGCATCGTCATGGCATCGTCCTTATCAAATTCGACGCCTGCGTAGAGGTCTTCGGTATTCTCCCTGACTATCACGATATCCACGTTCTTGAAGGGAGTATCGACGCCGGGATATGTCTTGTAGGGCCGCAGGCAGACGTAGAGGTCCAGCTTCTGGCGCAGAGCTACGTTAACGCTTCTGAAACCACTGCCTATGGGGGTGGTCACCGGCCCCTTGATAGCGACCTTGTTTCTTTTGATGGACTCCAGCGCTTCATCGGGAAGGGGAGTGCCGTATTTTTTCATGGCATTCTGGCCTATTACAGCAGTATCCCACTGAAACTGAACGCCGGTGGCCTCCAGCACCCTCCTGGTAGCTTCGGCTACTTCGGGGCCAATGCCATCACCGGGAATTAAGGTCACTCTGTGCTTCATAGCGCTCCTCCTGTACCGGGATTATTCTATTTTCCTTCGCTGAACCCGGGATTCTGGTTTGCCGGGATGACGAAGTCCTTGTGCTTCTTGATATAGGGAATGAGTCCTCCCTCCTCCAGTATGGTGAGCATAAAGAGTGGCACCTTATTGAAGCTTATCCTGCTACCTCCAGTCAAATTGGTTACTGTACCCTCATCCAGGTTCACTTCCAGTTCATCGCCGTCACTTATCGCATCGGTATCGCATATCAATACCGGAATCCCCTGGTTGATCGCGTTTCTGTAAAAAATCCTCGCCACCGATCTGGTCAAAATGGCGCTTATGCCCGACATCTTGATCACTATAGGGGCATGTTCCCTGCTGGAACCCAGACCGAAGTTCTTGCCGCCTATGAGAAAATCCCCCTCCTCTACCCTGGAGGCAAAATCAGGAATGGCGTCTTCCATGGCGTGTTTGGCAAGCTCCGGCAGGTTACTTCTCAAATGAGCATATTTACCGGGAATGATGTGATCCGTGGAGATGTTGTCTCCTGCCTTGATGGCTTTCCCTTTCAGCGTCTTCACAGAATCTCCCTGGGGTCAGTTATTTCTCCCGTTATGGCCGAAGCAGCGGCAGTGGCGGGGCTGGCCAGATATATGAAAGATTCGGGGTTGCCCATTCTTCCCTTGAAATTGCGGTTGGCAGTGGAAAGGCAGCTTTCTCCATCGCCCAAAACCCCCTGGTGCAGGCCAAGACAGGCAGCACAGCCAGGAGGCAGGATAACGGCACCTGCTTCAATAAAGGTGCCGATATAGCCCAGCCCAATCGCGTCCATGAGAATTTTCCGTGATGCCGGACATACAAGCAACCTGGTCTCAGGATGAGACTTCTTTCCTTTTAAGACGCCGGCTGCTACGGCGAGGTCCTCGAGGCGCCCATTGGTACATGTTCCGATGAATACCTGCTGTATTTTAATTCCTTTTGCCGCTGTCACGGGAAAGACATTATCCACCGTATGGGGAAAGGAAACCATCGGTTCGATATACCCCAGGTTTATGGAGTAGATTTCTTCGTAATTCGCGCCGGCGTCGGCGGAGACGGACTTATAGCCTTTTTCACGCCCATGCTCTTTGAGGAACTCTCTGGTGACCTCATCGCTGGGGAAAAGACCGACCTTGGCCCCGGCTTCCACCGCCATGTTAGATATGGACAGGCGTTGTGGCATGGTCATCTGCTCCAAGGCCCCACCGCTGAACTCCAGAGCTTTATAGGTGGCACCATCAGCCCCCATTTTGCCTATGAGATGTAAAATCAAATCCTTGCCGGTAACACCTGGAGGAAAGGAGCCTTCCAGATTTATCAGGAAGCTCTCAGGCACGCGAAACCACGTCTTTCCCAGTGCCAGTCCTATAGCTACATCACTTGACCCCATACCGGTAGCGAAGGCACACAATGCGCCCGCGGTGACGGTATGAGAATCGGAGCCGATGATGATATCTCCCGGTTTGGCAAAGATCTCGGCTACCAGCTGATGGCATACGCCATCTCCCTCCCTGGCAATCATACAGCCGGTTTCCTGTGCAAACTGATGCAGCAAAATATGGTCGTTGGAGAGCTCCTTGCTGGGACTGGGAGCAGCATGGTCGAGAAAGAAAATGGCATTCTTGGGCCTGGCTACCCTGGTGAAGCCACTTTCCTGAAATTGCCTGACTACCAGAGGGCCGGTGGTGTCCTGACAAAATACCAGGTCGAGGTTGACAACAGCGATGTCGCCGGCCTGCACGCCTGGCACTTTACTTCCCAGAATTTTCTCTGCTAACGTCTTTGACATCGGGTGCTACAGTGGGATATTGCTGTGTTTCTTCGCCGGGCTGGCAACATCTTTCTCCCGAAGCATCTCCAGGGCCTTGATTATCTTGTGGCGCGTTTCCCGGGGATCGATAACATCATCGAGATAACCCCTCGCCGCCGAGGGGTAAGGGCTGGCGAACTCCTCCCTGTATTTTTGAATCAGTTGCTTTTTCTTTGTCTCCGGATTCGACGCCTTGGCAATTTCCTCGCGGAAGATAATGTTGACAGCTCCCTCAGGCCCCATCACGGCGATCTCCGCTGAGGGCCAGGCATAGCAAACATCGCTTTTCAGGCTCCTACTGCTCATGGCGATGTAAGCTCCCCCGTAGGCTTTGCGGAGTATAATGCTTATCTTGGGCACCGTGGCTTCTGAATAGGCAAACAGCACCTTGGCTCCGTGCCTGATAATGCCGCCGAACTCCTGCTCGGTTCCTGGCATGTACCCCGGCACATCGACCAGGGTAACCAGGGGAATATTGAAGCAGTCACAGAAACGGACAAACCTGGCAACTTTGTCCGAGGCATCGATGTTGAGGACCCCGGCTAAATAGAGGGGTTGATTGGCTATAATTCCGGTGCTCTGTCCTCCCATTCGAGCAAATCCCACAACTGCATTGCGGGCAAATTTTTCCTGAACTTCCAGGAAGTCGCCATTGTCCACTATCTTCTTGACCACTCTCCGTACGTCGTACGCCTTGCTGTGGTCGGCAGGGACGATATGGGCCAGCTCCTCATTCCTCTGAGGAGAATCATCGCCGGCGTCCTTCACCTCCGGCTTCTCCTTCCAGTTCTGGGGGAGGAAGTTGAGCAGCCTGCGCACCAGGTGAAAACACTCTTCTTCTGCCTCGAACATGAAATGAGCATTACCGCTTTTGATGGCGTTGACATGGGCACCACCCAAGTCATCCGCACTGATTTCTTCCCATGTCACCTCCTTGACCACGCCCGGGCCGGTGATAAAGCTCTGCCCGGCTCCTTTAACTATGAGGACGAAATCCGTGAGAGCGGGAGAGTAGACGGCCCCTCCCGCAGTGGGCCCCAAAATTATCGATATCTGGGGAATTACGCCAGAGTACATCGTGTTGCGGATAAACATCTCTCCACAGGCATGGAGGCTCTCAGTCCCTTCCTGGATACGAGCCCCCCCCGAATCGAAGATCCCGATACAGGGAGCGCCAGCCCTGGCCGCCATATCCATTACCTTACATATCTTCTGACCGGCTACTGCTGAAAGGGTTCCCCCGAAGACGGTGAAGTCCTGGGAAAAGGTAAAAGCAAGGCGGCTGTTAACTTTCCCATAGCCGACAACCACAGCATCTCCCAGGTAGTGCTTCTCATCCATCCCCAAGTTGACGCAGCGATGGGTCACAAAAGGATCGATCTCTTCAAAGGTTCCGGCATCAAACAGAAGACTTATTCGCTCCCTGGCAGTGAGTTTGCCCTTCGCGTGCTGTGCTTCTATGCGCTTGCTGCCTCCACCCAGACTCGCTTCTTTTCTAAGTTCGTTTAACTTGACCAGTTTTTGTTTCATTTCACAACAGTTTACTATTTTACTGGCTTTCTTTGCTATAATCAATGTTGTGCTGGCTGGCAAACCTGGTGTGACCCGATGCGCGGGTATCTCTTTCCTCTGGGGCACGAGAACTTACGTCGTTGGAATCGTTAACGTCTCCCCCGATTCCTTCTCCGGTGATGGTCTGAGCGATGTTGATATGGCCGTATCCAGGGCGGTGCTGATGGCCGAAGAAGGAGCGGATATAATTGACGTTGGAGGTGAATCGACGCGGCCTGGCTCCCTGCCCATATCCGCTGAGGAAGAGATAAGCCGCGTTGTGCCCGTTCTGGAGAAGATAAGCAAGAAAATTTCCCTGCCTTTGAGCGTGGACACTTACAAACCGGAGGTGGCTCAAAGAGCCCTGGATGCCGGTGCCAGCATGATAAACGATATCTGGGGGCTGAAAAGGGATTCACGGCTGGCTGAACTGGCTGCACAAAGGGGCGTTCCAATAGTTCTCATGAGCAACCAGCGTGATGTTTCCCCTCATCACGACGTCGTTTTCCCCGATGTCATGTCCGTAGTTATCCAGGATTTGCGAAAATCTATCGAGAAGGCTCTCTCTAAGGGCATACCCCGGGGGAATATCATTATCGACCCCGGTCCCGGTTTCGGCAAGACGCCGCAGCAGAACCTCGAGGTATTGAGACGGCTGGAGGAACTCAAGGAGCTTAACCTCCCCGTACTCCTGGGCACTTCACGCAAATCGTATATAGGCTATGTGCTCGGTCTTCCCGAGGAAGAGAGGTTGGAGGGAACCGCTGCTGCTGTCGCTATCGGCATTTCCAGGGGGGTTGACCTGGTGCGGGTTCACGATGTTAAGGAAATGGTGCGGCTTTGCAAGATGGCAGACGCGATAGTAAGAGGATAATGAAAGAGGTTTATCTCTCCCTGGGTTCAAACCTGGGAGACAGGCGGGAAAACCTATCGCGGGCCCTGACGATGCTTTCGAGGGAAGTGGAACTGGAAAGAGTATCCTCTATCTATGAAACTGAACCGGTGGGATACAGAGAGCAACCTCTTTTCCTCAACATGTCCTGCCATATCGCTACCGACCTTGGCCCGGATGAGCTTCTGCGGCTGGCCAAGAAGGTAGAAGAAGAGATGGGCAGGGTGCTCGATTTCCCCAATTCACCCCGCCTGATAGATATAGACATCCTCTTCTATGGTGATAGAGTTGTGGAAACGGCGGATTTAATTATCCCTCACCCCCGCCTTCACGAGAGAGCTTTTGTCCTCATGCCCCTGTTCGAGCTGGCGCCCCAGCTGCTTCATCCCATACTGGAGAAGACCGTTGCCGAGCTGGCTGCAGGAGTTGAAGGTCGCACGGGAGTACAAAAATGGCAACAAGGAGAATTCGATGTACAGGCTATTTGTAGAGGAACATTTTGATGCGGCACATTACCTCAGAGAATACCATGGCAAGTGTGAGAACCTGCACGGGCACCGGTTTAAGGTGGTGGTTCACCTGGAGGCAGCGAAGCTGGAGGAAACCGGCCTGGCCTGTGACTTCGTCCTGGTAAAGAAATACCTCAGGAAAACTCTGTCTTCATTTGACCATGCCTGCCTTAACGATGTGGCGCCTTTCGATAAAATTGCCCCTTCCTGCGAAAATCTCGCCGCCACGATATACGACAACCTTCTCCCCAGCTTTTCCGGCTCGCCGGTAAAGCTGGCATCCGTGGAGGTCTGGGAATCTCCCACGAGCGGCGCCGCCTATTGCCCCTGAGTTTCCTGGTTCATGTCAGGCGGCAGGAGGTTGGGAATTCCATTAGCGATGGGATAAGCGTGCTGGCACTTCGAGCAATACAAAGAGCCGCTGACAACCTCTTCTTTCTCCGACTCTTCCTCTATCGTGAGAGACAGCTCGCCTTTGCATACCGGGCAGGCCAGAATTTGCATCAACTCCTTTTTCATCTCAAGAAGGTATTGTAGCACAGGAGTTGAAAATGAAAAGTGTTATAATGAAGCAAGAAAGGGAGGACAGGAATGCAGATCAAGAAAACTTATAAAAGCATAAATCCCGGGATGCTCCGTGATGAGATAGGCAACTTAATCGAGAAAATCGGTGTCACAGTTGCTGAGGCAAAGGATCAGACTTATCCCCTGCGCAGCGGAGCAACCCAGTCAAGCATTAACATGGTTTTTCAGATAGATGGGAAAGAATGCGGCAGTGCTTACATCCTGGGATCTCCCAAAGACGAGACAAAGTTAATTCTTGAGCTGGAGGATTCCCTCCTCTCGAAAGAGAAGGCCGCATCTTTTCAGGAAAACCTGGGTTTTATTTTCGACTCCTACGAAGTCAAGTGGTAAGGTTGTGGAAGAGAGCCGGCAGGAGCGCAGAGAGAAGAAACGGCTGAAAGAGAAAGCCGTGATGCGCCAGCACGGTGGGGCATTGAGGAGAATATACCGGGACGTTATCCTGAAGAGGCTCAAGGGCGCAAAGAACCAATAATCAGTCAGAGCGAAGCCGGGCAAGTAGCATTTAGCTCATCAATTCCTCAAGAATTATCACCGCTGCCTTTTTGTCCAGAGGCTGGTTGTTATTGCCACACTTGGGCGATTGCACGCAGGAAGGGCAGCCATTTGTACAGGGACATTCCCTGATTACCCCGAGCGTAGTCTGCCAGATATCGATTACCTCTTCGAAACCCTTTTCGGCGATGCCAATACCCCCGGGATGAGCATCATAGATGAAAATTTGTGCCCTGCCGGTGTCGGGATGAAACGGGGTGGAAACGCCACCGATATCATTGCGATCACAGAGAGCAAACAGGGGCAGTATGCCTATGGCGGCGTGTTCGCAGGCGTGTAACCCCCCGTGATAGTCAAGGCCAGCCACGGTTATCCTGTCGACCGCTTTCTGCGGCAGGTCGAACCACAGGGCTTTGGTAGGAAAAGTTTGCGGAGGAAGGTCAAGGGCTTCCTCTCCGATTACTTCTTCACTTAACTGCCTTTTCTTTTTGAAAGATATGACATGATTGGTGACCTCGACATCTCCGTAATAGACCTTCACGCTGTGACAGATTTTTTCCCTGTCCGGATGCACGATTCCAATATCGGTTAATTCCATAGACTGAGTGTAGTAATCTGTCGGGGACGGTCTTGCCAGAGCGGTACGGCGAGACAGGTCGAGGTCCGTGACGATATAGGATTCGCCCTGGTGAAGATAAATGGCCCCGGGGTGAATTTGAGAGAAGGCAACGCTGGCCTCTACCTTCTCCAGGAGGCAACTGCGGGAAGCATCTATTATGGAGTAGCTTTCCCTGGTTGCCCTTATATTGACGTCCTGCGCGGGGTAGGTAAGAGGGAAGGAGGGATACCACTTTTCGCGGCGCTTTCTCAGCATGCCCTCATCCTCCAGCGTGGCCAGCACCTGCTCGCTTTCACCGAAAAACTGCTCGTCGCCGGGGCCCAGTGGCTTTTCCCAGGCGGCACAGAGAAGATGGGGATTGCGAATATAGGGATTATCGGGGTTGATGAGGACATTGTCGAAATTTTTGCTGAAAAAGAAATCGGGGTGACGCATGATATACTGGTCCAGGGGATTATCCTGAGCAATGAGGAAACTCAGAGAACTTTCCGCACTCCGCCCGCTGCGTCCCGCCTGCTGCCAGGCACTGGCTATGCTGCCGGGATAGCCCGTCAGGATGGTGGCCTCCAGGTCACCGATGTTTATTCCCAGCTCCAATGCGGTAGTGGCTACCAGCCCCAGAAGCTCTCCGCTGAAAAACTTGCGCTCGATTTCGCGTCTTTCTTCGGGAAGGTAGCCGGCGCGATAGGGATTGATAAGGCAGGCCAGAGAATGCGGCAGTTGCTCTCTGGCATAGATATAGATGAGTTCGGTTAACTTGCGCGTACGGGCAAAGACCAGGCTGCGGACATCGTGCCGTATTAACTGGCTGAGAAGAAAGGCTGCCTCGCTGTTGGGACTACGTCGCGCGCTCCTTGCTTTATCGATGAAGGGAGGATTCCAGAGGGAGAAGTATTTTTCACCCTGCGGAGAGCCACTGGTGACAATGGAAACGAAGGGCAAACCAATCAATCTGGCAGCATGCTCACCAGGATTGGCGATCGTTGCCGAAGCGCAGATGAATTGCGGACAGGTCCCGTAAAGGGCACAAATCCGGCGCAGTCTGCGCAAAATATTGGCCACGTGGGAACCAAAAACACCCCGGTAAACATGGGCTTCGTCTATTACCACATATTTCAGGTTGCGGAATAAACGTGACCATGATTTATGATTGGGCAGGATACCGAAATGGAGCATATCGGGGTTTGTCATTACCACCCTGGCGTGCTTTTTTATCCTGGAGCGCTCACTCTGTGGAGTATCCCCATCGAAAGTAGCTATATCTCTTTCGGAAAGTATTTCGGGGCAGGCAAGTTCCCGCAAACTGCGTAGCTGGTCCTGGGCCAGGGCTTTGGTGGGAAAGAGATAAATGCTACAGCTATCACGGTCGTTCAGAACTGCCTCCAGCGTGGCCACCTGATAGCATAAAGTCTTGCCGCTGGCGCTGGGAGTAGCCACCATGACATGTTTGCCGCAGAAGACAGCGTCTATTGCCTCCACCTGGTGGCTGTAAAGAGAGGACATCCCCCTTAAATCCAGCAGCGCTTTGAGCCTGGGGCTGAGGGGCCTGTCCAGGCTGCCCGGCAGAGCGCCCTGTGGAGGAATGTAGCGGGTATGGACAATTTGTTGCCTGTAATCGGGCAGGTTCGCCAGGAATTCTATAAAGGTGTTAGCGTCCATACTCAAAAGGCCGAGAAAACTTCTATCTCCGAACTCAGAATCTCTTCCTCGGGGTAGTTTTGAACCACGAAATTTACCACCTTGTTCAGGGTCTCAGAGGCATGCCTTCTGCTGTTGCTGACGCAGGTTATACCCAGCGTGGCCCGCTGCCATAAATCCTGGTTGTCCACTTCAGCTATTGAGATATTGTATTTGTTTTGCAGCCGCGCGATCATGGACTTGATTACCCTGCGCTTACCTTTAAGCGACTCGTTTTCAGGAAGGCGAAGTTCCAGCTTGCATGTGCCGACATTCATGACTTTTTTACGTGGCCCCCCTGGCAAATATACAGGGCTGAAATGCTCTGGTCAAGATTGAAATAATTTGTCCTCTGCGCCTATAATGCCCTTGTGACTTCTCAAGAGCGGCTCAGTGTCCTCGCTGGACGGGAGGAAATAGCTAAAACCGTAACCAGGCTGGCCTCCGAAATTAATCGTGATTACCAGGGAAAGAGACCTCTCCTTGTTGGCGCTCTCAAGGGAGTTTTCGTGTTCATGGCCGACCTGGTGCGCCAGCTTGACCTACCGGGGGAGATCGAATTCATCAGGATTTCCAGCTATGGCGCTGGCAGGGAAAGTACCGGTAAGGTCAAGGTAGTTCAGAACATGGAGACACCAGCGGAAGGGAGAGATATTCTCGTGGTTGAAGATATCGTGGACACCGGCCTTACCGTCTCTTTTCTGCTGGATTATCTCAGCCAGAAGAATCCTGCTTCCCTCAAGCTATGTGCTCTGCTGGATAAACCCTCGCGCCGGCGCGTCCAGGTAAATATCGATTATCTCGGCTTTACCGTACCCGATAAGTTTATCGTGGGCTATGGCCTCGACTGCAATGAGGAATTTCGTTGTTTACCCGATATTTGCTATCTGGGGGATTGAAAATGGATTTAGCCAGGATTATCTCTGTAGCAAGGGGCGATACGCCGGCAGACCTGCTGTTCAAGAATGCCCGCGTGGTGAATACTGCCATTGGAGAAGTAGAAGAGGGGAACGTGGCCATCTGTGGCGACAGAATTGCCGGTGTGGGAGACTATGACCAGGCAAAGGAGATTATCGATCTGGAGGGCAGCTATCTCTCTCCCGGGCTGATAAACGGCCATACGCATATAGAGAGCTCCATGCTTCATCCCGCAAGGTATGCTCAGGCCGTAGTCCCCAGGGGCACATTAACGGTGATTACCGATTTGCACGAAATCACCAACGTCTGCGGGATCAAGGGCATAGAGTTCATCTCAGACTGGGCAGGCAGGTTGCCCCTGGACATGCTCTTCATGGCTCCTCCCTGCGTCCCGGCAACTCCCATGGAAACATCAGGTGCTGAAATTAACTCCAGTGAAATCAAGAGTATCCTGAAGTTTCCCCGGGTAATTGGACTGGGGGAGATGATGAACTTCCCCGGGGTGATTCATGGGGATAAAGAGGTTCTGGCCAAGCTTACGGCGGCACAGGGCAGAGTGATCGATGGACATGCACCCGGGCTCGGGGGAAAAGATTTGAACGCCTACATCTCGGCGGGTATCCTTTCGGAGCACGAGTCAACCACGCTGGAAGAGGGAAAGGAAAAGCTCCGGAAGGGGATGTGGCTCATGATACGGGAGGGCTCTTCGGAGAAGAATCTGGAGGCGCTCTTGCCGCTGGTTAGCGATAAGACCTTCAGGAGATGCCTCTTCGTGGTGGATGATCGCAATTGTTTTGACCTTCTCCACTCGGGGGATATCGACGCTGTGGTCAGAAAGGCTATTAGCATAGGGCTGGAGCCGGTTCGCGCAATTCAACTGGCGACAATCAACAGCGCCGAGTACTTCAGGCTTTACGATAGAGGTATCATCGCCCCGGGATACCTGGCCAACCTGATAACGATCACGGACCTCCCCACCCTAACAGTGGATAAAGTATTTTATAAGGGTAAACTGGTAGCAGCAGGGGGCGAGGCCGCCTTTGCCCTGCCGGATATCACCTCCACGTTGACGGATACCGTTCATATCCGGCCCTTATCCGCAGAATCGCTGAGGTTAACTATTACAGGAGAATCCTTCCCCGTTATTGAAATCGTCCCCGGCCAGATAATCACCAGAAAGAGAATGGAGAAGGTGAAGGTCATTGCAGGAGAGGCGATTCCCGACCCGGAGAGTGACATCCTGAAGCTGGCGGTGGTGGAAAGGCACAAAGCTACCGGTAATATTGGCGTGGGGCTGGTTAAGGGGTTCGGGATAAAGGAGGGAGCACTGGCTTCATCGGTGGCTCACGATTCCCACAATGTGGTGGTGGTGGGAACCGACGATCTTGACATGGTGAAAGCCATTGAGGAGGAGGAGAGGATGGAGGGGGGGCTCACCGTGTGCAGCAAGGGAAAAATCCTGGCATCCCTGCCACTGCCCATTGCAGGTTTGCTTTCACCTGACCCTCTGGAGACGGTAGTCTCTCAACTGGCGGAGGTGGAAAAAGCTGCTGCCTGCCTGGGCAACCTGCCTCCGTCCCCCTTTTCCATCCTTTCCTTCCTCGCTCTGCCCGTTATTCCCGAACTGAGGTTGACGGACAGGGGACTGGTGGATG
The DNA here is from genome assembly GCA_021162545.1 of Dehalococcoidia bacterium. Lineage (GTDB taxonomy): Bacteria > Chloroflexota > Dehalococcoidia > GIF9 > AB-539-J10 > M55B177. The sequence goes on from JAGGYM010000041.1 coordinate 47,081, forward strand.
TGAACGCGTTTAAGCTAATTACGTAAAGGTGGATTTGCCGGCTGCGGCTTTCCTGATTTATTCAATTTGGATTTCTCAGTTATGCCTTCCAGATTATACTACCGTCAGGCCGCATAGCTCACTGAGCGGCCTGGGTGCCCCCATTTTTAGGACCACTTACAACGAGAGACTTTCTGCTTTCTCCCAGTATCCAACGAACCTGCTTAAAGCACCGGCGGCGCGGGACATCGCAGGATAAACAGGAATTCCTGCCTCGATAAGGCGCTGCTCCAGTTCGAAACCCAATTTCATAGTATCCGGGACGCCCTCGAAGGGCAGGACCACTATCAGTTGTTTAGAGCCTTTTTCCTTGAGCCGCACGATGGCCTCTATCTGAGCCCTGAGCGACTCTGGCCCACCCCCCTGTATTCCCGTAAGGGACAGGATGATGGAAACGTCTATGACGAGAAAATCTATTCCCTGGCAGTTGGAAAGCACTTCCAGCGCTCTGAGGAAAAGTGAGGCATTCCAGAATATGACATAGGCATCCAGGGGATTGCGGGTGCTGGCACCAACCTCAGGAGTGAACCGGCGTAGCTCTCGTTGCACTTCAAGAGGGAAAGGCGGGATAGAGAATCCCGCTCTCTCCCAGATATCCGCGCACTGGACACTCCTGCCACCGCTGACGCTTACGATGCCCACTCTTCTCCCTGCCTTCCCTGTCTCCAGGCAGGAAAACGCCAGCATGAGGTCCATCATCTCATCGAGGTCGCTAACCAGCATTGCTCCCGCCTGACGGCAGACAGCTTCCCAGACGCGCGCTGTCCCCGCGAGGGAGCCGGTATGCGTGGCAGCCGCCAGTCTCCCTGCCCTGGTTTGTCCCCCTTTGAAGATTATCGTTGGCTTGACGTTCGCAACTCTTCGCAGCGTTTCAAAGAAGATGCGCCCATTTTTTACACCCTCGATGTAGCCCCCAATCACCTTTGTCTCTTCATCATGAAGAAAGAATTCCAGGAAATCGCTCTCGTTGAGGTCACAGCCATTCCCATAGCTGACGCCCTCGCTGAAGTGAATCCCCCTGACAGTCCCCGTTTCTATCAACTCCCTGGAATTGCCCCCGCTCTGGCAGAAAAATCCCACAGTTCCGTTTCGCATAAGAGACGGAGCGGTAGTATCGTAAAAGGTTATTCCCTCTCGAGGGTAAAAGACTCCCAAACAATTCGGCCCCAGAATCCGCACCCCTCCCCGTCGCGCAATATCCACCAGCTCCTGCTCCAGTTCCCTGCCCCACGCGCT